>DXDC01000401.1 GCA_019115685.1 Candidatus Agrococcus pullicola | reverse complement strand
CGTCGCTCCGGCAGGGATTCGGCAATGGCTTTCAGCGTTTGCGCGATGCGGTGGGGCGACTCGAACAGCACAACTGTACGCTGCTCGGAGCGCAAGGATTCGAAGTAGCTCGTACGGCTGCCCTGCTTCCTGGGAACGAAGCCGTCGAACGCGAACCTGTCGGTGGGCAGCCCGCTGAGTGCGAGAGCCGTCAGCACGGCACTCGGGCCGGGCAGGCACGTGACGTCGACGCCCGAGTCGATCGCCTCCCTGACCACGACGAAGCCGGGGTCGGAGACCGTCGGCATCCCCGCATCCGTCAGCACCAGGATGTCCTCATCTTTCGCCCGCGCAACGAGCGAAGCAGCCAGCTCGCGTTCGTTGTGGTCGTGCAAAGCGACGAGTTCGGGATGCCCCTCGACACCGAGTGCGCGCATGAGTTTCACCGTGACGCGGGTGTCCTCCGCCGCAATAACCGGCGCGCTCGCAAGCGCTTCGCGGAGCCGTTCGCTCGCGTCGCCGAGGTTGCCGATAGGAGTGGCCCCGAGGATGATCACATCGACATCTTCGCAGGTTCCGGTGCAAGAATCGTCTTTGTGACCGTCGACTCTCCGCAGCCAGCGCCTCCCGCCTCGGCTCCTTCATTGGCGCAGCGTCTCCAACGGTTCAACACGGCGAAGTCGCAGCGTATCGCGGCGATTGTTACGCCGCTTGCGCTCCTCGCACTCGCGCTCGCCGTCAGGCTCGTCAATCTCGATCAGTTTCCGATTCTCGTCTTCGACGAGACCTACTACGTGAAGGACGCTTACACGCTGTACCTACACGGATACGAAACCCGCTGGGGTGACGAACCGAACCCGGCGTTCGAAGCGGGCGATGACAGCGCCATGAGCGACGAGCCGTCGTTCGTCGTGCATCCACCCCTTGGCAAATGGATACTGGGCATCGGCATGGCGCTGTTCGGGTTCGAGAGCCCGTGGGCTTGGCGTCTTCCCGTTGTCCTCGTCGGCACGGCGCTCGTACTGGTCACCTACTTCATCGCGAAGGGCATCATTCGGTCCACATTCTGGGGCGGCGTTGCCGGCTATCTGCTCGCGATCGACTCGCAGGCGATTGTGATGAGCCGCACTGTGCTGTTGGATACCGTGCTCGCACTCTTCGTCGCCCTGGGAATCGGCGCGCTGTTCCTCGATCGGCGTCGTGCGCCCGCTCGAGTGGTTCGCTGGATGCAGGAGCACGGACGATGGCGACCGGCATTCCTGTTGCGCCCCTGGTTGATCGTGGCAGGGGTCGCATTCGGCGCAGCGGCGGCCACGAAGTGGTCAGGCTTGTATTTCCTGGCGGCCTTCGGGCTCTGGTCTGTGCTCATGGATGTGCTCGACCAGTGGAAGGCGACGAAGCGCGGCATCTCGTGGCTCGGGTTCCTCACGCAGGGCCCAGCGAGTTTCCTGCTCGTGGTCGTGCCTGCGGCTGCGACGTATGTGATGTCGTACGCGGGCTGGTTCCTCCGCGGCGGTTACTACCGCAACTGGGCGGAGGAGGACGCTGCGAACCGCATCTCGTGGCTGCCGGACTGGCTGCCGCTCGATGTGCATTCCTTCGTGCACTACCAAATCTCGACGTACGAGTTCCACGTCGAACTGACGAAGGACCACGCGTTCCAGTCACCGGCCATCGAGTGGCTGCTCATGCTCAGGCCAACAGGGTTTGCTTCCGAATCGCATGATGACGGGGCCGTAGTGCAGTACGTTTCGGCAATGCCGAACCCGTTCATCTGGTGGGCGGGAACAGTCGCGATCTTCGTCGGTCTCTTCATGTTCGGAAGAACGATGAACACGGCGCTCGGCGCAATGCTGCTGGCAATTGCAGCGGGCTACGTGCCGTGGTTGTTGTACCCGGAGCGGACGATCTTCTCGTTCTACACGATCGTCTATACGCCGTTCCTGATCATTCTGATCGTCATACTGCTGCGGTGGCTCGTGCGCGGACTGCCGGGCAGCCCTGCGAGCCCGGATCGCAGACTCGCAGGCAGCATTTTCGTCGGCGGCTATCTCTTGCTCGTGACGATCGCCTACGCCTTCTGGAGCCCGGTGACCTACGGCTATCCCATAGACCAGCAGTGGATGCGGCTGCGCTATTGGCTGCCCGGCTGGCGCTAACCGACGGGGCCACTTCGCTCATTGACGCAGCCTCATCACCTGCAGTTGCAGACGAGATCAGCGGCTAGGCTGCAGGGATGCGCGCGATCGTCATCGATGGGGCACGGAGCCGCCCCGAAGTCCGGGAGGTACCTGCCCCCGGAAGCTCCGGACGGTGGCGTCGTCGTACGCGTGCGAGCGACCGGTATGTGCCGGAGCGACTGGCACGCCTGGGCCGGCCACGAGAACATCCGCTTCCCACACGTGCCAGGGCACGAGCTCGCGGGCGAGATCATCGCTGTCGGACGCAATGTACGCGATTGGAGGGTCGGTGACCGTGTTACCGCACCGTTCATCTGCGGCTGCGGCACGTGCGATTGGTGCCGCTCCGGCAACGCGCAGGTGTGCCCTGACCAGGAACAGCCCGGCTTCACCCACTGGGGATCGTTCGCCGAGTTCGTGGCGTTGCACGACGCCGACTCGAATCTGGTAGCGCTGCCCGGCAACGTCGATTTTGCGACTGCCGCAGCACTCGGGTGCCGTTTCGCCACCGCGTATCGGGCCGTCGCCGATCGGGCACGCGTCGAAGACGGCGAGTGGATGGTCGTGATCGGATCCGGAGGCGCCGGCCTCAGCGCCATCATGATCGGCGCGGCCCTCGGCGCTCGAGTCATCGCGGTGGATAGAAACCCGGAGGCTCTTGACGCGGCGGTGCAGGTAGGAGCCGAACGCACGCTCGTATCGAACGGCATCGATATTCCTGCTGCGGTCGCCGAACTCACCTCCGGCGGCAGTCACGTCGCGATCGACGCAGTCGGCTCCGAGCAGACGGCAACCGACGCGATCTTGAGCCTGAGAAGGAGAGGTCGGCACGTGCAGGTGGGGCTCTTGCCGCCTGCAAAAGGGCATCCCCGTCTACCGATGGACCGTGTCATCGCCTGGGAGCTGGATCTTCTCGGAAGTCACGGCATGCCCGCAGTCGACTATCCGGCCATGCTGGAGCTCATCGGCGCCGGCGCGCTACACCCTCAACGGCTCATTCAGCGAACGATTGGTCTTGATGCCGCGGCCGAGCTTCTTCCAGAGTTCGACCGATCCCTCGTTGCAGGCATAACGGTAATAGACTCCGGTGCCGAGAGTGCTTAGACCTTACCGATCGCCGTGCGCTTCTCGGCCTGGAACGCATCCTCGATGCGACCATAAGCCCAATAGCCGGAAATCGACAGTCGCTCGCGGGGCAGCCCCAGCTCCTTGAAAATGGGACGCAGCTGCTTCATCGATTCTCGCTCACCGTGCGCGAATACTGACAGCCCCTCTTCACGGAGCTTCAAGGCGCGAACTCTGCTGGCGAGAACGCCGGGGTCGTAGTCGTTCGAACCACGCACGACCCAATGCAGTTCGACCCCTTCCGGATGCGTAACGTCGAGGGGATGCTCATGCACCTCGACGATGGCCATGCCTCGGGCGTTGGCAGGCAACCGTTCCAGCCCGGCTGCAATAGCGGGGAGGGCGGACTCGTCTCCCACGAATAGGTGGTAGTCGGCCTCGGGAGGCGACCACGCACCTCCCGGCCCGACGAACTGGAGGAGGTCACCCGGCTTCGCGTTGGCCGCCCACGGTGCGGCGATGCCTTCGGCGCCGTGGATCACGAAATCGATTGCGAGTTCGCGCGCATCTTCGTCGATACTGCGAATCGAGTAGGTTCTCGTCTTCGGCCACTGGTCGCTCGGGAGGGTCTCGCGCATGGCGGCAACGTCGATGGGTTCTGAGAACGCCGTCCCGTCCGCAGCGAACAATATCTTCACGTACGCGTCAGCGAAACCGTTCGAGACAAAATCCTCGAAGCCGTCTCCCCCGGCGATGATGCGCACCATGTGCGGAGTCAACCACTCGCTGCCTTTCACCTCGAGGGCGGTTGTCGGGCGCGGTGGACGAGGCTGCGACATGAAGCTCCAATCAAAAGTTAGGTCTACCTAACTTATCAGGAGTCGTCGGTTCCGTCACGGGTGCTACGGCCCGGGCCCCACCAGCGGATCAGCGTCTTCTGGCTGTACTGCGTCTGTCGCATCCATACCACTGCGCCATGCGAGATCGAGGGGCCCGTTCACACTCGCAAAAGCCCCCAGGAAGTCCAGTGTCCCCGTCAGATCGGAACCACTGTCCAGTAAGGCAGAGACAGCTCCCGCCTCGAGTTCAGTGCTCGCTCCGCAATTCACGAGCAGGTCGACATCGGTCAGCAAGGCGTCGGCCGAATTGACCAACAGGATCACAGTGTCCGCGCTCTCGATCCGCACGGGAACACGGCCGGCGACGATGACGGTCTCGCACGTGCCAGTGATGAGAACACGTTCGTCCGGCACGCCCTCCCCGACGACGAGACTCTCGCCAGCACACTCGTGTTCGGTCGCATCGGGCGCCAGCCGCATGGCGTTCGAAGCGACCCAGGCGGCAGAAAGACCCTCCGCTACCAACAGCTCAGGGGTGAAGCTGTCGCCGTAGTCAGCGGGGTCGAGCCCGGCACCCACAACGGCGGTGCCGAACGTGAAATCGCTCGTGTCGGCCCCGACCGTGCCTACCAGCAGCGACGGAAAGGACGCCGAGCCTGACAGCCGCTCTACGGAGTCTGCGACAAGCGTGCTGTGCGGTCCGTCGAGGCGCGCCTCCTCGACAGCGGACGCGACGACGTAGTTGTGCGAGCCCTCGATGCGCAGGTCGTCGACACGCTCTGCCGCAACCCGTACGTGCGATCCCAAAGCTGTCAGCGATGTGCACTCCCCCAGCAGCACGAAACTGTCGTGGAATCCGTCGACGACCACATCCCATCCCGTGCAATCGAAGACGGCCGCGTCGCGTCGCACCGCGGACGAGGGGAACGTGACCGTCGATCCTTCAACGGTTGCGCCCCAAGCCTGGAATACAAGATCTGCAGGTTCTGCCTCCAACGACGTCGGAGGCAGCGACTCGACGGCGTCACCGTGGTTCGCATCGCCCTCCGGCTCCGTGAAGTCCCCTGTGACGTAATAGGCGCCCAGTACAACGAACAGCACGACAAGCACCGCGATGCTGACGCCTCGAAGCCATCTCATGAGGCAATAGTATGCCCGGTCAGGTGATTAGTCGACGGTGGCGGGGTCGGCCGAAACGCGGCCCTCTGTTCCCTTGTCGAGTGCATCGATGTCGGCCAAGTCTTCTGCGGTCAACGTCACTTCGTGCGCCGCGAAGTTCTCTGCCATGCGCTCGGCGGAGTTCGACTTGGGGAACACGATCCGACCCTGCGCGAGGTGCCACGCGATGATGGCCTGCGCCCAGGTAACGCCGTGGCGCTCCGCGACGGCGCCGACCGGGCCGGAGGTGAAGTCGACCTTCCCCTGACCGAGCGGGCCCCAGGCCTCGATCTTGATGTTGTGTTCGGCGCACAGCTCCTGTGTCGCGCGCTGCTGGAACTGCGGGTGCAGTTCGATCTGGTTCACAACCGGGATGATGCCGGTCTCGAGAATCGAGGGCAGGAAACGCTCATCGAAGTTCGAGACACCGATCGAACGGGTCAGCCCTTCGTTGCGCAGATCCGCGAAGGTCTCCCAGGTCTCGCGAATCGGGTCGCCGGACGGCGCGGGCCAGTGAATCAGGAAGAGGTCGACGTAGTCCAGACCCAGCTTCTGCAGGCTCTCATCGATCGCCCTGCGCGTCTCGGTGCGCCCGCGACGGTCGTTCCAGAGCTTCGTGGTGATGAACAGTTCGCTTCGGTCGATGCCGCTGGCCGCAATAGCCCTGCCGACTCCCTCCTCGTTGCCGTAGATCGCTGCCGTGTCGATGTGCCGGTAGCCCGCCTGCAGCGCATCCGTCACGATCCGCTCGGTCTCTGCCGGGTCCACTTTGAAGACACCGAAGCCCAACTGCGGGATGGTGTTGCCATCATTGAGGTCCAGGTTCTGTACTGCCAATTGGGGCTCCTTAGCTGAGGTGGCGCTCGTCGGATCCGTTGTAACCCGCGAGTGGTCGAATCAATGCGTTGTCTTCGCGCTGTTCAAGTATGTGCGCCGTCCAACCTACGACACGGGACGCGACGAACAGCGGAGTAAAGACCTCCGTGTCGAACCCCATGAGGTCATAGGTGGGGCCGGACGGGTAATCGAGGTTCGGTTTTATGGGCTTCCGATCAGCCATCGCCGTCTCGAGTGCGAAGTAGCGCTCCAGCACGTCGGGCCGCTGGTAGTGCTCGGTGAGCTTGACCAGCGCGTCTTGCATCGTCGGCACTCGCGAATCGCCGTTCTTGTAGACGCGATGACCGAAGCCCATGATCTTGCGCTTCTGAGCGAACGCCGCATCCAGCCATTCACCCGCATCGACACCGTTTTCGAGTTCGCGGAAGATCTCCATGACGGCCTCGTTCGCCCCGCCGTGCAAGTGCCCCTTGAGGGCGCCGATCGCCCCGACGACTCCTGAATACAGATCTGCCAGCGTCGAGGTGACGACCCTGCCGGTGAACGTTGAGGCGTTGAAGCTGTGCTCAGCGTACAGAATCATCGATACCCGGAAGGCATCGACGACCGCGGGGTCGGCTTCTTCACCGAACGTCATCCAGAGGAAGTTCTCGCAGTAGTCGAGATCTTCGCGAGGCTCGACAAGTTCGAGCCCGTGACGGCGACGCTGCGACAGCGCCACGACCGCAGGGATCGCCGCGAAGAGTCGCTTCGATTGGTCGAGTTCGCTCTCATCGGGATTCTCCGCGAGTGCTGCCGCCCCGATGAAACTGACGACCGTGCGAACGACGTCCATGGGATGCGCATTCACTGGCAGTGCCTCCGCGATACGCTGCAGCTCGGGGGCGAGCGCGCGGTGGGATCGTTCGAAGTCCTGGAATCGTTCCAGCTCTTCGGCCGACGGCAGATCGCCGGTCCAGAGCAGTAGCGCAACTTGTTCGAACGAACACTCAGCTGCGAGTTCTTGCACGGGGTATCCGCGGTACAGCAGGGAATTCGACTCTGGATTCACCTTGGAGATCGCGGTCTTGTCGACCACAATACCCACGAGGCCCTTGGCGATCTCTTCGGTCATGAACCCACCTCTCCTTCGTAAGCGTCCATCCACCAGCCTACGATACGAACACGCTTCGAGCCCCCTCGAAGCTGGCCCTGCGATCAACTTGTAACGTCCCGTCCAAAAGTGAACGCTCCGGCACCCGCAAGGTGCTCCAAGAACTCTCCGATCCGCACCCGGGCCTACACCCTGCCCTGATCCCGGGAATCGGTGTCGACGAAACCGGGTACAGATTCAAGCCGAGCAAGATCGTCTTCGCCGTCTGCGCGGTATTCATCGTCGGCTTCCTGACGTGGGGATTCGGCTTCCGTGAGCACTTCGCAGAGCCGGCGGCAGGCATGCAGTCCTGGATCATCGCGAACCTCGGATGGCTGCTGTCGAGCGTCGTGGTCCTCGTCTTCATCTTCATGGTGTGGGTTGCGTTCTCACGACGAGGCGGCATCCGACTCGGCCGGGATGACGAAAAACCGGAATTCTCGACCGTCAGCTGGATCGCGATGCTCGCATCCATGGCGCAGATCATGTTCCACTGGGGTCCACTCCCCTGGGCGATTTACGGTTTGATCGGCGCGTCTTTGGCGTATTCGACCTACCGTCGCGGCCGTCCCGGGCTCATATCGGCCATCCTCGACCCGATCTTCAATCAACGAACGAAGGGCATTATCGGACCGCTCGTCGATGTTCTCTCAGTACTAGTGACGATTTTCGGCGTCGCCACGTCGCTGGGGGTCGGAGCGCTGCAGATCATGCGCGGAGTCGAACTGGTGTCAGGATGGTCCCCCCGCGGGCAATGGTCTCTTGATCGGGGTCGTCGCATTCCTCACCGCGGTCTTCATCATCTCCGCTGTGTCGGGAGGTAGACGGTTCAGCCCAGATCCTTGATTTTCCGGGCTTCTCTGCCCCTCAAACGGCCCCATTTCACGTCATGGATTGCATGGTTTGCATGCATCAGGTCCCGGCCAGGTCCCGGCTCTTGGTAGATCCCCACAGCTTCGTCGGGGTTTACGTGGGGTTTATGGAAGTATTCAAAGCGACTTCTCTAACCTAAAGGTACGTGCCCACAACACGCCTCTTCTATGGAGTCGCTGACGAGCAAGGGCCGTAGTCTCGAGGCATGAGCTTGTCCTACGAAGACGTTCGGAACCTGCCTCTTCCAGACCTGAGCATGAACCTCCTCAGATCGTTGGGGGCTGAGCCAAACTTTAACAATCTGATCCAAGGGTTTAGACAGCGCGGTGGGTACGGTCAGCCGTCGCCACCCGACCTTGAGGTCTTGCTGGCGCGATTGTCGGACGCGTGGGCATGGCTTGAGGCTCATGCCCTCATTGGCCGTTCCTCGAAGAACCCCCCCCAGGGTGGCTGGTGCAGAGTAACCAGTGCTGGAAAGGCTCTGCGTGAAGACCCAAAAGCGCTTTCGAAGGTCTGGGCGGACGATCGGCTTGCAGGGGAGCTTCACGCCGCGTTGTCTTCTGCCCGCTCTAATTTTGCGCTCGGGGACTATGAAACGGCCTCGTTCTCGGCGATGAAAGCTGTCGAAGTTGAGGTTCGCAGGGTTGCGGGTCTTTCAAATGAACTTATCGGCGTACCGCTAATGCGAAAGGCGTTCAGCCCCAAGGATGGCATTCTGCGTGATCCCGGTGCTGAGGGCGGAGAACAGCAGGCGATCGCTGACTTGTTCGCGGGTGCTATCGGCGCGTATAAGAATCCGGCGAGCCACCGCACAGTTCGATTTGACAATGCGATCGAAGCTGCCGAAGTGCTTCAACTGGCAGATTTGCTTCTTCGAGTCGTGCAGCGAGCTGCCGACAGAATCAACTCATAGACCAGCGCTCGCATGAATCGGCCTGACTTTCGTTCCGTTCTTCAAGCAAGGATGGAACACGATGAGCAGGAAGTATTCGCCGGAGATGCGGGAGCGGGCGTTGCGCATGCTCGCGGAGACGCGGCCGGAGCACTCGACGATGATGGCCGTGATCCGACATATCGCTGGGCTGCTGGGGATGAGCCCGGAGACGCTGCGGTTGTGGCAGCGTCGTTACGAGGTCGATGCCGGCGTGAAGCCGGGGCTGACGACGGATGCGGCGGCGGAGATCAAGCGGCTGCAGAAGCAGAACGCCGAGTTGCGGAAGGCGAACGAGATTCTCAAGGCTGCGAGCGTGTTTTTCGCGAAGGAGCTCGACCGCCCCTGACCGAGATGATCCAGTTCATCACTGAGTACCGGGATCGTTTCGGGGTCGAGCTCATCTGCCGGGTGCTGCGCCCGGCAGTTCAAGGGTTCCTCACCTCCCGCGGCTATCGCGCCGCGGTCGGTCGCGTGCCGTCGGCGCGGCAGTTGAAGGACGAGCTTCTCGTCCCGGAGGTCGCCCGGCTGCATGCGGAGAACTACGGCGTCTACGGGCGCCGGAAGATGCATGCGCTGATGCGTCGGCAGGGGTGGGAGATTGGTCGTGACCAGACCGAACGCCTCATGCGCCTCGCCGGCGTCCGAGGCGTCCGCAAGTCGAAGCGGGTGTTCACCACGCGCTCCGACAAGACGGCGGCGCTACCGAGTGACCTCGTGAACAGGCGCTTCACTGCGCCAGCACCGCGCCGCCTCTGGGTGTGTGACGTGACCTACGTGGCGACGTGGTCCGGATTCGCCTACGTCGCGTTCGTCACCGACGTCTACTCCCGGCGCATCGTCGGGTGGAACGTCGCTGCGACATTGCGGTCAGAGATCCTGCCGATGCAAGCGCTCGATATGGCCGCCTGGCACGCTGGCGGCCGCCTCGACGGGTTGATCCATCACGCCGACCACGGGTCGAACTACACCGCGATGGTCTACACCGTCCGGATCGTCGAACTTGGCGCGGTCCCCTCGACGGGAACGGTCGGCGACAGCTTTGACAACGCGATGGCTGAGGCCGTGAACAACCTCTACAAGACCGAGCTGATTCGTCAGCAAGGGCCCTGGCGGACGGTTGAACAGGTCGAACTCGCGACGCTCGAATACGTGTGGTGGTGAAACAACTCCCGCCTCCACGGCGAGCTCGACATGCGCACCCCCGCCCAGGTCGAGCACGCGTACTACGCTGACCAAGAATCAGGCCACCCGACACCAGCCGGACAAGGCTCCCGATAGGAACGAAAGTCAGGCCGATTCAACAAGACCGCAAGCTCATACGCGGCCGGGGTCCGCCTCTCCGCAGCCCTCCAATGGATTTAGCAACACGGCCTAGCATCACGCCGGGGACGGTTCGACTACAGTCACGTTTTGTGCGCGTGACACGCCAGCACAGTCACTGATGGTGCCTGTGCGCAGCGCAAATATTGGGCACCAGGTCTGCATGCGACTGCCCAACTAGAGAGGCGTTCCACGCGGGAGTGCCGGGTCCCACTCTCCATGACTCACTCAGCAGTCCCCCCACTACGGTGTCGAAGCCCAGTTCGTCGTATAGTCGCGTCACTACTGGGAGGGTCTCAGGGAAGTCGCTCCATACGCTTAAGGCCACACGATCGGCCGCCCCAG
This sequence comes from Candidatus Agrococcus pullicola, assembly GCA_019115685.1. Taxonomy (GTDB): domain Bacteria; phylum Actinomycetota; class Actinomycetes; order Actinomycetales; family Microbacteriaceae; genus Agrococcus; species Agrococcus pullicola. The sequence continues at coordinate 1,083 of DXDC01000401.1, read as the reverse complement.
TGGGGCGTGCCAGCCGTACCAGCGCTGGCAACTCATCTCCGGGCTTTCGGACGTGCGGCAAGCCATGGAACTGAATGTGGCTGAAGGCCTTAGCAAGCTTGGCGCCTGGCAGTTGGGCTTGGCGGAGCTCATGCACCGTCACAGCTCCGGAATCCACGGTAGGGAAGTTTCCGTCGCGCCACGGCATGTAGTTGTTGTTGTCGAGCACCACCTTGCCGGCTAACTCAGCGGCGGGAAGCGTGTGGTGGGGCGCGTAGGGGAAGGCAAGTATCGCTACATCCGCTTGGGCGGCAGCGTCTGTCGCCCACAGAGGGACGATGCGCGGGCCAAGTGGTGCAATAACGTCACGTAGCGTGCAGGGATGGCGGGAGTTGGCGATGGCGACGCGATAGCCGACGTCTAGGAAAGCACGCGCCAGCACGCTCCCGGCCTGCCCCGCCCCAAGGATGCCAATCGTGGTCGAAGCATTCACCAGGCCAGCTCCCCGTACTCGTCCTGCAAGGTTCCTGTCAGAGAGTTGCGGCCAGCAGTCGCTACCTGCACCACTACTCGCGCGCTTTCGGCGGGGGGTCGACCAATTCCCATTCCTGCCGTGAGATCCGTTGCGGTCGTACCCGGCTCGAGGGCGACAAACTTGATGCTGGGATACGCCTTGGCATACTGCACCATTAGCATATTTGCGGCCGCTTTAGACGCGGAGTAGAGCGGTGCTCGCAGGCCATACTCGGGCCGGTCCGGGTTGCTCACCGCCCAGAACGAACCAGCGCTGCTGGAGATGGTCATGACTGTAGGGTTAGGCGACTTATTTAGGAGCGGCAATGCGGCCTCGGTCACTCGGAGTACGCCTACCGCGTTGGTGTCGAAGGACCGCAGCGCGGGCGCGCCAGACAGTTCGAGTTCGAGCACCCCGGCGTTGTTGATCAATAAGTCGAGTCTGCCATCCGCGTCTTCGATTGCGGCGAGTGCTGCCGTTACGGACGTATCGTCGGTGACGTCGAGCTGGACAAAGTGGGCGCCAATCTCAGTCGCGGCGGCCGTGCCCCGGTCTACGTCGCGGGCGCCCAGATACACAGTGTGGCCCAG
>DXDC01000400.1 GCA_019115685.1 Candidatus Agrococcus pullicola | reverse complement strand
CGAGAGGGTCGAGAGGGTCGAGAGGGTCGAGAGGGTCGGCGACGCGCGATGAGCGCCCACCGCGAGTCGATGCCCGGCAAGCCCGGCGCATTCGGCCGAGCAGTCGCGTGTGCGCGAGAAGAGCCCCATTGGGCTGCGGCGAACAGCGCAGCCTGGTTGGATGGAGGTGTCGCAAAGACACCAACGGAGGGAACCCGGATGCGCGCCGCACTCGTCGTCTCACAGAACGCTCACGAGCCGCTCGAGGGATTGAAGCTCGAGCTCGATCACCCTGAGCCGCAACCCGCCGACGGCCACACTATCGTGCAGATCAAGGCGGCCAGCCTCAACCCCCACGACCTCTGGACACTGCGCGGTGTCGGGCATCCCGCCGAGCGTGTCCCGATGATTCTCGGCTGCGACGGTGCGGGGGTGACCGACGACGGCCGCGAGGTCGTGCTGCACCCCGTCATCGGGGATGCAGTCCGCGGCGGAGGAGACGTCACGCTCGACCCGGGGCGCGCCCTGTTGTCCGAAACCGTCGACGGCACGCTCGCCGACCGCATCCTGGTCCCCGACGAGTTGCTGCTCGACAAGCCCGAATCGATGTCGTTCACCGATGCCGCATCCCTGGGCATCGCGTGGGGCACGGCATACCGGATGCTGTTCACGAGAGCCGGCGTTCGCCCCGGCGATACAGTACTGGTGCAGGGAGCATCCGGTGGAGTCTCCAGCGCCGCCATCGCGCTCGCACGTGCTGCCGGGGCGACGGTCTTCGCAACTTCGCGCACGGAGGAGAAACGGCAATTTGCCCTCCAGCAGGGCGCGCACGAAGTATTCGAGAACGGGGCCAGGCTGCCGCGCAAGGTGGATGTCGTTGTCGAGACCATCGGCGAGGCGACCTGGGGGCACAGCCTCCGCAGCGTGCGGCCGGGCGGCACCGTCGTCCTGTGCGGCGCTACGACGGGCGCTATGCCGCCGGCAGAGCTGAACCGCGTGTTCTACCAGCAGCTCAGCATTATCGGTTCGACCGCGTGCACGCGTGATGAATTCGCCCGACTGCTGGAGTTTCTGGAGCGCACCGGCATTCGGCCCAGTACGGAGACGCTGAGTTTCGAGGACATCCCGGTGGGGATGCAGCGCTTGATCGACGGGGACATCCTCGGCAAGCTCGTGGTCGATTTCGACGCTTGAGCAGAGCCACGCGATCGGGGCCAAAATATCGGTCCATACGAAGAGCCGGCCGTTTATACGGGGTGTCTATACGGGGTCAGCCGCTGACATAGACCGACTTTTGGCCCTGGAGAACGACAGGGGCTGTCGGATGAAAGAGATCAGTCGGTCAACGTCATCCGGCCGACGACTTCTCCGAACTCGTTCTCGCCGATGACTTCGAACCCGACGTGGCGGAAGAACGCGTCAGGGCCGTCCTCGCCGCCCTCCCACATCGAGTAGAGATGCTCTGCCCCGCGGCGTCGGCCCTCTTCGGCGATCTTCTCGACGGCGAAGCGGCCCACCCCTCTGCCCTGGGCTTCGGCGGCGACGTTCATGCGCAGAATCAACGCTTTGAATTCCTCGCGAGTGGCTTCGGTGTCGAACGTGGCCATGATGAATCCGACGAGCTCATCACCGGAGTAGATAACGCGGGGCCAGGCGGTGTTCTGATTGACGTATGCTTCCGCGATCGAGTTCGATACGGGCGCGACGAACTGTTCCTGGCCGGGCTTGAGAGTCAGGTTGTTGGCTTCAACGACATTCTTGGCGTTGAGCTCTTCGAGTCGCAGTGCATCCATGAAGCCACGCTACCAGGATGCGCACAGTAAGAGGAGAGATTGTGGCTACGAACACTCCATGAAGAGCGGGTGACCGGGAGGTTTCCCTCACGCTCGACGAAGAGGCCGCGCCAAAGGGGACGGTGGCTGCGGTGTGCGGTGATTCCACGGATCCGCTCCGCCGGACCGGATCCCGTGCGGCGTTGCCGTCGTCGAACGTTAACGCTCCCGCGCGGGTACAATGTAGCGGGCTCTTCCGCGCATTTGCGCTGGCCGTCGCGCGCAGCGCATGCCCAAGCTCCGTGTTGGGTTCCACTCCCACCCTCACGAAACCCGCATGAATCCATCACCAACGAAACGCCGCCACGAGATCGAAGGTCTCCGCACCGTCGCAGCCGTGCTCGTCATGGTCTATCACGTGTGGGTGGGGCGAGTCTCCGGCGGTGTCGATGTCTTCTTCGTCGTCACGGGATTCTTCATCACCCTATTGATGTTGCGGCAGATCGAGGCGGGCAGAATCACGCCCATCCAGTATTTCAGCAGGCTGTTGCGAAGGCTCATGCCGGGCGCTGCGGCCGTGCTCGTCTTCGTCGGCTTCATAACGCTCATCTTCGCCCCGACCGCGCTGCAGCGGAGGAGCTTCGAGGAGATCATCGCTTCCGCGCTATCGGTTGAGAATCTCTACCTCGCGTTCAACGCCGTCGACTACCTGAATGCGGAAGACCCGTCCACACCGGCGCAGCACTTCTGGGCGATGTCGATCCAGTCCCAGTTCTATGTGCTGTGGTTGCTGGTCGGGCTC
>DXDC01000399.1 GCA_019115685.1 Candidatus Agrococcus pullicola | reverse complement strand
GAGGAGGTGCGTCATGCTCACGGCTCCATTGTGGCAGCTAGGCGCGCCTCACACGTCCTTCCAGGCCCACTTCTTTCCACAATCGGTCGAATCGACCGCACGCGCGGTGTCCGTTCTTCGGCATCCTCGTGGCATGACGCAGATCCTCTCCACGACACCAGCGGCGGCAGCGCAGCTCGACTACTTGCGCTCCGTGCTCGATCGCAGTCACAGCAGACTGCTGCAGGCCGCGCAGAATATGCCCGTCATGGCGGTCGACTGGTTCGGCCCGGCCAGCGATGCGTGGCGCTCCCGCGCTGATGCATTGCAGGGACGAATCGAGTTCGTGCAGCAGCAGGCAGGCCGCGCAGCGACGCTTGCGAGAGAGGTCGAGTCGTGACCGGGTACGGATCGAGCGACGAGGCCCACCGACTTCTCGCGCGCGCCATCGATGATGCCGTCGAAGAGCTCGCGCTCGCGAACACGGATGCCGGGCTGGCGCCGTCTGCACGGGCAGTCGCGCCCGGCGACCCGGTTGCGATCACGGTCGACGACTACGTTGCCGAAATATGCTCCGAGCTGCCGAGACTGATCCTGGAACTGCGGATGTTCTCTTCTCTCACGTACGCCGTCGGGCTCTCCTACAGCAACCTGGAAGACGCGCTGCAGAGCGGCTTCAACTCCCTCACCGAATCGGCGATGTACATCCTCGGTGTGCTCTCAAGACCGCTGCTGCTCGGTGCGCTCGGTGCGGGGCTCGTGTTCGGGCCGACCCTGTTCCTTCTCGATCAACTCATGCAGAACCCAACCGTCCGAGCCATGGTCGAGCTCATGCTTGCGCCAGTGCAGGGGCAGCTCGAAACACTGCTGCAGAATCTGCAGAACGCATACGGTCCGTACCTCGAGCAGCTACTGCTCAACCCGACGGTCCTCGACATGCTGGGGTACGGCACCCGCGGCATCGACGACTATCTCGCCGGGCTGCTGGGCATCATCCCGCTCAGTTCGATGAGTGATCAGGACTCCGTGACGCTGCTGACGATGCTGATCCTCCCGCTGCTGGCGAACGGGCACAAGCTGGGCTCGAACCCCGTGACGCCGCGGGAGACGACCCACGAGGAAGGCTTCGCGGAAGAAGCTCCCGAACCGGTCACGACATACAGCGAAGGCTTCGAGCAGATCACCTCGCAGGACAGCGACATCGTGATCTACACGTTCGAACTGCCTGACGGCAGCGTGCATCACCAGGTGTTCGTGCAGGGCACCCAGGACTGGTCATTCGGGGACGGCGACTCGGGCTTCGACTCGATTTCGAATCTCGAGAACGCTGCGAGCCATCAGAATATGTACGGGAGCGCGCAGGGCTTGGAGCAGGCACTGCTCGACGCCGGTATCGAACCAGGTGACTCGATCGATCTGTTCGGCTACTCGCAGGGCGGAGCGGCGGTTGCCCTGGTGGCGGCGAACGGGAACTTCAACATCACGAGCCTCACTACCTACGGGGCGCCGAGCGGCCTGATCGTCGTACCGGAGGAGATCGACTGGGTGCAGCTGCAGAACGATCAAGACATCGTGGCAAACGTCGCCGGGATGTCGCAGCACGAGACGAACGCGACCGTGATCGAGATGTCGCCAGACATCAATCCGCAGTCCATCGGCGACCCGCACCTGGCGCCGGCATATCGACAGGCGATCGACGAACTCGAAGCTTCCGGTGACACCGTCAGTCTCGGCCAAGTCCAACGTCGGTCGGAGCGATTGGACGGTGCGGTCGGCGTGAACAGGAGAGCATACGAACTCGACCGGTAGTGGCAGCTCGTGGCAGAGTGGAAAGCGCAGCACGCCAACCTGGAGGGCCTGTGAACGACAAGAACCTTGACTACGAGCAGCTGATCGAACTGAGCGGCAAGATCGGCGACATACTGGCGACACCGGAGGACTTGACGCCACAGCAGCAACAGGAGCGACTTCGGGCGCTGAACCTGCCATCGCAGGCAGACCTGGAAGATCTGCAGCGCACGTACGAGAAGCGCTGGGAAGAAGCGCAGTCGGACCTTGAGTCGCGACTCTCAGCACTTCGTGACAAAACCCAGGCGATCCTGAAAGACATTGAGGACGACGAGGACGAGGGGCCCCCTCCTTCGCCGGCGTACGGGACGGATGAAACACCAGCATCCGACCCTGTCGGGAACGACTAGCGCTTCCGCTGGCGGCGCTTGCCGAATACCGGGCGGGTGATCATCGTGATGATGCCGGTCGTGAGTGAGATCAGGAACGCGCCGAGGATGCCCCACCAGTAGTTGTCGATGTACAGTCCCCAGCCGAGCGCCTCGGAAACCCAGTGCACGATCATCAGCAGCAGCCCGTTCACGAAGAACGAGATAATCCCGAGGGTGAGGATGTACACGGGGAAGGCGACGATGCGAATCAGGTTGCCAATCGTGGCGTTGATGATGCCGAATCCGAACGCAACGGCGAGTGTTGTCAGGGCGAGTTGCCACCAGTCGGATCCGAAGCTGTCGATCTCCAACCCGGGGAGGATGAGGCTGACCAGCCAGGTGGCTACGGCGGTGAACACGATTCGCAGGAAGAAGCGCATAGGAGCATTCTCTCACCAGTGAATATGCTGCGCATAGGAGGCGGGAGGGCTTAGCCTAGTTTCGTGCCAGTACGAATCCGTGAATCCATCGAACAGCTGCCGGCGTACCGGCCCGGCAAGCCAGCACCCGCTGATGCGCACAAGCTGTCGAGCAATGAGAACCCTTTTCCGCCGCTTCCGGCAGTCATCGAGGCGATCACCGAAGCCGCCGAGTCGATGAACCTGTATCCGGTTCCGGATGCCCGTAGCGTTCGCGATGCCCTTGCTGAGCAGCACCAGATAGACGCGAATCGAATCCTGGTGACGCACGGTTCCGTCATGGGCCTGCAGCAACTGATTTCCGCAGTGACGGAACCCGGTAGCGAGATCGTGTATGCCTGGCGGTCGTTCGAGGCCTATCCGCTGCTCGTGCAGATGGCTGGAGGAACGTCGGTGCAGGTGCCGCTGCGGGACGATTGCTCGCACGACCTGGACGCCATGGCGGATGCCGTGACCGAGCGGACCCGCGCTGTCATCGTCTGCTCGCCGAATAATCCGACCGGCAACATTGTCACGCAAGCCGAATTCGATGCCTTCGTCGACCGCATCCCCGACGACGTGCTCATCATGCTGGATGAGGCATACATCGAATTCGTGCGGGAGGAAACCGTCGACGGCCTTGCTGCGCAAGCAGATCGAGACAACGTCGTCGTTTTGCGTACGTTCTCGAAAGCCTACGGTTTAGCGGGTCTGCGTGTTGGATACACGATCGGCGACCCGCGTATTCTTGCAGCGGCATCCAATGCGGTGGCCCCCTTTGCCGTTGACTCCCTTGCGCAGCGGGCAGCAGTAGCCGCCCTCGACAGCGCCGGAGAGGTGTTCGCGCGTGCCGAGGCGATCGCGGATAGAGCACTCGAGATCCATTCGGCGCTCTCCGAACGCGGCGTATGGGTGCCGAAACCGCACGGCAACTTCATCTGGGTCGCCACGAACGAGCGTCAGACGGAGCTCGTACCGGAGATTCTCGAACGCCATCGCATCGTCGCGAGACAGTTCCCCGACGGTGTGCGCATCTCCATCGGCACGGAGCAGGCGACGGAGCCGGTTATCGCCGCCGCCGCCGAGATCGCGGGGAGTGCATGACGCCGACGCGACTACTCGACGTCGACGGCAGCGAGATTCGCACCACCGACACTGAGCGGTGGTGGAGCATCGTCGACGAGCTGACGGACGAGCAGTACATCGAGATGCTCCGCAGCATGGTGCTGACGAGGGCCTTCGACACAGAAGCCGGCAATCTGCAGCGACAGGGCAAGCTCGGCCTTTGGGTGCCGTCGATCGGGCAGGAGGGCGGGCAGGCCGGCGTCGCTTTCGCCATGCGCGACCAGGACACGCTCTTTCCGAGCTACCGCGAGCACCTCATGGTGCACAATCGCGGCGTGCGTTTCGCGCAGATCATCGACATCTTTCGCGGGGCGACGCACGGAGGCTGGGACCCTGCCGAAACGCGTGGCGCCCGCCTGTACTCGCTCGTTATCGGGACGCAGTCGCTGCACGGCACGGGCTATGCGATGGGCGTACGCTTCGACGGCGCGAGCGGCTCGGGCGACCTCCTCGCCGACGAGGCCGTCGTCGTCTGCTACGGAGACGGCGCATCCAGTCAGGGCGACGCCAATGAGGCGCTGATATTCGCCGCCAGTTACGAAGCACCCGTGCTGTTCATGGTGCAGAACAACAAGTGGGCGATCTCCGTGCCCTCGAGCGTGCAGTCGCGGACCTCGCTGGCGCGGCGCGCAAGCGGCTTCGGTGTCTCGGCCGCTTCGGTCGATGGCAACGATGCGCTCGCGAGCTATGCCGTGAGCCGATCGATGCTCGATGCGGCCCGCTCGGAGAACTCTCCGCAGTATCTCGAACTCGACACCTACCGCATAGGGGCGCACACCACGAGCGATGATCCGACGAAGTACCGCAGCAGTGAAGAACTCGAGTCATGGAAGCGGAGAGACCCGATCGAGCGGATGCGCGGCTTCTTGAATGCACGCGGGGTCGGCGAAGACGTGTTCAGCGCCATCGACGTAGAAGCGAAAGATGTCGCAGCCGAGATTCGACGCCACACGCTCAGTGCCCCGACACCATCGAGCGATGAGATCTTCGATTTTGTCTACTCCGACGCGAACGAGACCCTCGAAGAGCAGAAGCTCGCGCTCGCTCGTTTCGAGGCCAGCTTCGGGAGTGACGAATGACCGAGCAGCTCCCTATTGCGAAGGCCCTGAATCTCGCTATGCGGGACGCCATGGCCGCTGACGACAGCGTCCTGCTCATGGGCGAGGACATCGGCGATCTCGGGGGCGTCTTCCGTGTCACCGACGGTCTCAAGGCCGAGTTCGGCGCCGGACGAGTACTCGATACGCCCCTTGCGGAAGCGGGCATCGTCGGCACCGCTATCGGCCTTGCGATGCGTGGCTACCGACCGGTGTGCGAGATCCAGTTCGACGGCTTCGTGTACCCGGGCTTCGATCAGATCGTGTCGCAGTTGGCGAAGCTCACGAATCGGCACCGCGGTCGCCAGTCGTTCCCCGTCGTCGTGCGCATCCCGCACGGGGGTCACATCGGCGCCGTCGAACATCACCAGGAGAGCCCCGAGGGCTACTTCGCGCACACCTCTGGTCTGCGAGTTGTCGCGCCATCGACCGCGAATGACGCCTACTGGATGATGCGCCAGGCGATCGAATCGAACGATCCGGTGATCTTCATGGAGCCGAAGGCGAAGTACTGGGCGAGGGGCGAGGTCTCGACCGGAGGGGCGCAGTACGCGCTGCACGAGTCCATTGTCGCCAGACAGGGTACGGACGTCACCCTGATCGGCCACTCGGCGATGGTGCACGTCCTGATGCAGGCGGCGACGATCGCCGAGAACGAAGGTGTCTCGTGCGAGGTTGTCGATGTCCGCTCGCTGAGTCCGCTCGATTTCGAACCGTTGGTCGAGAGTCTGCGGAAGACCGGCCGCTGCGTTGTTGCGCAGGAAGCGCCGGGGCACGTTTCGATCGGTTCCGAGATCGCCGCGACACTGCAGGAGCGCTGCTTCTACTCGCTCGAAGCGCCCGTCATGCGCGTTTCGGGTTTCGATGCGCCCTTCCCGCCGGCGCAGCTGGAGGCGGTTTATCTGCCTGACGCCGACCGAGTACTCGACGCCGTCGATCGCGTGATGGCCTACTGAGGAGGATTCCCGTGCCCGATTTTCTGCTGCCCGACCCCGGTGAGGGATTGACGGAGGCCGACATCGTTTCGTGGAAGGTCGCCAAGGGCGACACCGTGAACGTCAACGACGTGATCCTCGAAGTTGAGACGGCGAAGTCGCTTGTCGAGTTGCCGAGCCCGTTCGAGGGCGTTGTTGAGGAACTGCTGGTCGGCGAGGGCGATACCGTGCAGGTCGGAGCGCCGATCATTCGTATCTCCGGCGGTGAGAGCGAGGAGACCGAGTCCGCTGCCGTGGATACGGAGCAAACGATCACGCAGGAGGGGGATGGCGCTGTGCTCGTCGGGTACGGAGTGCGCGACGCCCCGTCGACGAGGCGGCGGAAGCCGAAGACGGTGCAGAACCCTCCCGCCGCGTCCAGGCCGGAGGTCCCGAAGTCCATGCCCGCCGCGGGTGCGACGCCCGTGATCGCGAAACCGCCCATTCGGAAGCTCGCAAAAGATCTCGACGTCGACCTGCAGAACGTCGAGGGCACCGGTATCGCGGGCGAGGTGACGCGGGATGACGTCGTACGCGCCGCCGAGCAGGCGAGCGTGTTCAAGAACCTGACGACGCCCGAATGGAGTGGCGGACGGGATGAGCGCATCCCCGTGAAGGGCGTCAGGAAGGCGATCGCGAAAGGGATGGTCGACTCGGCCTTCACCGCCCCGCACGTGTCGGTGTTCGTCGACGTCGATGCCACGCGCACGATGGAGTTCGTCAAACGACTGAAGAATTCGGTCGACTTCGCCGACGTCAAGGTGTCACCTCTGCTGATCATGGCGAAGGCGATCCTGTGGGCCGTGCGCCGCAACCCGAACGTGAACTCGACGTTCACGGGCGACGAGCTCGTCGTGCACCACTACGTCAATCTCGGTATCGCCGCTGCTACGCCCCGCGGTCTGCTCGTGCCGAACATCAAGGATGCGCAGGATCTCTCGCTGTTGGAGCTCGCGAAAGCGCTCGAGCACCTGACCGTCACGGCGCGCGACGGGAAGACGCAGCCCGCCGACATGCAGAACGGTACGATCACGATCACGAACATCGGCGTCTTCGGCATGGACACCGGTACGCCGATCTTGAACCCGGGCGAGACTGCGATCATGGCGCTCGGCACGATCAAGCAGAAGCCGTGGGTCGTCGACGGTGAAGTGCGCCCGCGATTCGTCACGACCGTCGGCGGCTCGTTCGATCACCGCGCGATCGACGGTGACATCGTGAGCAGGTTCGTCGCCGATGTGGCTTCAGTGCTCGAGGAACCGGCGCTCCTGCTCGACTGAGGCCCGCGGCCTACGTCACGCCCGCGCTCGCGGTCGGCATGCCGTGGCGCGTACAGTGGGGCGAACCGAGTGACGCCATGATGGCGGCGATGCCTTCGTCGATCTGGTGAAGGGGGCCCATGAGATCCGAGCGAAGCCACGATGAGGTTAGGCATTCGAGCGCGCCGGTCACATGGGAAGCGGTGCTGGATAAGCTGACCGATGCGCTTCCCGAACTCGTTTCGGACTTCATGTGGCAGTTTCAGGCTCGTGAACTGTACGCGAGTTTCGATGTTCCGACCCGTGACCTGAGGGAGACGGCGTTCGAGTCTCTTTC
>DXDC01000045.1 GCA_019115685.1 Candidatus Agrococcus pullicola | reverse complement strand
GGTCGTTTCACTGCTCATCCGATCCGCAACGCGGAAGCAGGCGTAGGCAGAAGCTAGCACGCCGTAGGCGCCGTCGAAACGTCCGGCCGTGGGCTGCGAGTCCAGGTGCGAGCCCGTCAGCACGTATGGCGCGCCGGGTACGAGTTCGAGCAGGCCGAAGAGATTGCCGATCTCATCCCGATGTACGGTGAAGCCGCGCGAACGGAACAGTTCGGCGAGCCATCGGCGTTGCTCGCCGTCCGCTTCGCTCGCAGCTTCGCGGTCGACGCCGAGGGTTCCCTCGACGCGCCCGATCTGAGAGAGCCGTTCCCAGTCGGCGAGGAAATCGCTGTCGGTACTGCTCACGCTCTACTCCCGTCTCTGGCTCTCCGCCTAGTTCCAGTCTCGGATCAGCTCCGTGGTGGAGCAGTGGATATTCCCTCCATTGTGGATGATCTCGTCGTAGTCGATCGAGACGATCTCGAAGCCGCGGGCACGCAGCATCTCGGCCGTGTTCGGATAGATCGAGGCCATGATTATGCGCCCGGGCCGCACCATCAGCGAATTGCAGGAGTTCTGCTCGTCGGGGTGCGGATGGATGATCTCGTAGCCGAGCGACTCGAGACGCGACAAGAACGCGAAGGGCAAGCGGTGCGGGTTCGCCATAACGGTGGAGTCGTCGAGCACCATGAACTGCCCGTCCGTATGGATGGTGTAGCCGGGCAAGGGCACGGTGATGAGTTCGATGCCGAGCGGCTGCAGGAGACTGGCGAGCTGACGGGCGCCCTCTTCGTTGCACCGGATCGACGTGCCGTACACCGCCAGATCCTTTCTGAGCATGTGGAAGGAACCACCCTCCAGGAGGCCGGTGCCAGTGATCGTGCCGAGGATCGGCATCCCGAGCGCCGCGATGGTCTGGGTGATGCTCTGCTCTTCCCCCCTGCGCATCCGGGGTGCGAGGCGACCGATGATCGCACCGCCGGGAACGGTCAGGAGCGGGTCGCGAGCGTATACCGACTTGGTGAAGGTACGGGAGAGCTCGGGAGCGATCACGACTTCGACGCCTTCGGCCTCGAGCGCGTCGACGAGCTGCTGGTGCTGCGCCAGAACCTTCGCCATGTCGGGAGGCGTCTCGCGCTTGTAGTACCAGTTCCTGTTGGGGTCGACGAGTGCCTGCGCCTCCTCGCTCCACGCATCGGCGCGGATATCACCCATACCGGGGTTCGGACGACGCACGATCACCATGCGAAGGGCGCTGGTCTCGTCGCCGCGACCCCAGCGGCGGCCCCAGTTCGCCTCTAGCTCTTCGACATCGCTGAATCCGGGTTCCGGCTCCGGCCCCAAGAGCTTGTGGAAGTAGTTTTCCGCAGGGCCGTAGAAGTCTGTCGTGGTCATCGTGGTTCCTTTCGAATGGTGTGCGGCGGCGCGGTAATGAGCCGTTGGCGGGATGCTCGGAGGACGGAGCGGTTACAGGACGTGTTCGAGAAAAGCGGCGGTGCGGGAGGACGCATCACTCGAGAAGAATCGTGACGGTGGCGAGTCCTCCATGACTTTCCCGTGCTCGAAGAGGAGTACCCGCGACGCGACGTTCTTCGCGAAGCCCACCTCGTGCGTGACGACGATCATCGTCATGCCCTCTTCTGCGAGCCCTTCCATGACTCGCAGCACCTCGCGAACGAGTTCTGGGTCTAGCGCAGAAGTAGGTTCGTCGAAGAGCATGATCTTCGGCTTCAACACCAGGGCTCGGGCGATGGCGACGCGCTGCTGCTGGCCGCCGGAGAGTTCGCTGGGGAACTTCGAGGCGTAACCGTGCATGCCTACCTTGTTCAACATCTCGGCTGCCATCTCACGATTCTCGGATTTCGTGCCCCGGCGGTGCACCTTCAGTGCGAGCATGATGTTCTGCTCGACCGACATGTGTGGAAAGAGATTGAAGCTTTGGAAGACCATGCCCACCGTCGCTCGATCCTCCGCGAGCCTTCGCTCCGGCGCGGGAATGAGCCGAGATCCGCGTTGCCGTTGCCCGACAAGTTCGCCCTCGAAACGGATCTCTCCCGCATCGATGGGTTCCAGCAGAGCGAGGCTGCGCAGGAATGTCGACTTTCCCGATCCGGAAGGGCCCAGGATCGCGGTTACCTCGCCTCTGCTGGTCTCAAGGGTGACGCCGTCTACTGCCGGTTGCTCGTGGTAGATCTTGGTGACATCGATCGCGCTGAGCAGTTTCGTTTCATTTAACACCGGCGACCTCCTTCAGCTGCTGTGTATCCAGGCTGACCTTTCGCTTCTTCTTGGAGACCGTGCTCTTCCAAGAGAACCTTCGTTCGAGCCAGTTCTGCCCGATCATGAAGATGGAGACCAGCACGAGGTAGTAGACCGCTGCAGCCGAGTAGTACTCGGCGTAGCTGAATGTACGAGAGACGTCTTGCGCTGCGGTGTACAACAGTTCCTGCAACGAGATGTCGGAGGCAAGACTGGTCATCTTCACCGTCATGATGAACTGATTACCCGTAGGAGGGATCGCTACCCGGACCATTTGCGGGATGAGCACGTGCCAGTAGGTGCTTGCGGGCTTCAGGCCGAGCGCACGCGATGCGAGCGTTTGCCCCGGTGAAATCGAGTTCAGCGCCGAACGGAATATTTCGGCCATGAGCGCGGTCTCCAGGAGCGTGAGCCCGAAGAATGCGGCCATGTAGGGGGTGAACCAGCTCATTTTCAGAACTGGGATCACCTGCGGCAGAGCATTCCAGATCAAGATCAGGATCAGGAGCGCCGGGATCGCCCGGAACAGCCAGACATAGCCAGCGCTGAGCGACGAGAGCCATGACCGCTGACTGTTCCGACCCAGCGCGAGAAAGAATCCCAGTATGCACGCCGCCACCTGCACCAGGATCGCCAGCGTGATCGCGGTCATCGCCCCCATCAGATAGGTGCGCGAGAATAGCGCGTCGAGGAAGACCTGGGGGTCGAAGCTCATCAGCGGACCAGTTCCGGCTCCACGATGCGCTGTGGGTCGAGCTCGTACAGCTCGGCGATCTCGGCGAAGGTGCCATCGCCCGTCAGTGTTTCGGTCGCATCGAGTACATGTGGCGTGAGTTCGCTGTCCCTCGGCATGAACATGCCGAATTCCGTCTCAGCGGGGAAGATCGTTCCCAGCATCTCGTAGTCGTCGCCGAGGGTGGCCGCGGCCTGGCCAGCAGCGACATCCGTCTCCATGGTTGCGTCGACCCGGCCGTTCGTGAGTGCCGCGATTGTTTCGGGAAGCTCTGGATACACCGAGAGTTCAATGCCCGGGAGCCCTTCGGCCTCAAGCTCGTCGCTGATATCGCGCAGAATCTGCTCGTTCGCCGAAGCCGCCTGAACAGCGATGCTGATGCCGGAGAGGTCCTCGGTGCTTTCCAGCCCGAGGGGATTGCCGGCGGGGATGATGAGTGCGGGGCCGGTCTGCAGATAGGGAATCGCATCCGTCTGTGAAGCCCGCTCCTCATTGACGTACAGGCCCGAGCGCAGAACGTCGCAACGCCCCGAGGTAAGGGCTGGGAGGAGGCCGTCGAAGGCCATCTCGCTGAAGGAGACATCGAGACCGAGATGCTCGCCGATCGCTTCTATCGCGTCGACATCGAATCCCGTGAGAGTGCCGCCCTCGTTCCAGTACATCGGTTCGTAGGCGTTTTTCGAAATGCAGACGGTGAGCGAGCCCGCGTTGTTCACGGGAAGTGCGTCGCCCGCCGTGTCGTCGTCCGGGGCTGTGCCACCGCAGGCCGTAAGCCCCAGTGCCGCGGCTCCGACGATCGCTATGCCGGTGCAGATTCGTGTGCTGTGAAATCGCATGGTACCTCCCACGTTCAGGGTGCGGATGTACCTCGCAATGGTATGGATATATATCTAAGAATGGAATAGCCTTATCATGTGAATGATATTGATGAATTGGCTGACTACTTGCGTGGCAACATGACGCAGCTCACGAGCGATGCGCTCGTTGATGCAGTGCTCCTGGGTACGCGGAACGGAGTGTTGAACTCGGGGGATCGCCTTCCGACCATCCAGGCGCTGAGCGAGCGATTGCAGCTATCGACATCAACCATCAGCCGTGCGTGGTCGAGCCTTGTCCAGATGGGCGTTGTCGAGACGAAGCGTCGAGGCGGGTCTCGTATCGTGAAGCCCGTGCAAGCGACTTCGTACAGAACTCGCGGTATCGACCGATCGAAGTTCAAACACAACCTGGCGGCCAGTTATCCCGACCTCGCATTGCAAGTCGATCTCGGCGCCGTGCTTGCCAAGGTCGGGCGGCGCGGCACGTTCAACGGTTATGCGGGCAAAGATGAGATATCACCCGTTCTGCAGGAGGAGCTGCTCACCAGGCTGGGATACGAACCGGAATCACTCATGCTGGCGAATGATGTCATCGGCGCCCTGCCGAGGGTGTTGCAGGCAGTGGCGCATCGCGGATCCACTGTCGGTGTCGGAGACCCCGAGTTCCCCCTGTATCCGATCATTCTGAAACAGGCGGGCATGAGTACCGCCCCCATTCCATTCGGCGAAGACGGATACGAGGTCGAAGCGCTCGAGCGAGCGTTAACATCCGGAGTCAAAGCACTGATCGTCCAAACTCGCGTGCACAACCCGACGGGGCGTAAAGTGCCCAGTGGCAACCTGAGGAAGATCGCCAAGCTGTTGCGGGAGCATGACGCCCTGGCGATCGAAATCGACCATCACGGCGCGCTTGTGCCGAAAAAGCATGTACGGCTCGCAAGCCTTGCACCGGAGCGTGTGATCCTGATGACTTCGTTCGCGAAAGACATCCATCCGGATGTGCGTGTCGCCTCGATTGCGGGTCCCGCATCCGTGATGGAACGAGTGTCGGTGTGGCGTGCTGGCGGGGACTGGGTCAGTGGTGTGAATCGGATGATACTGGAAGTCTGCCTCACCGACCGGGGTGTGCTGTCCGGCATCGAGCGGGCACGTGTCGAATACGATCGACGACGTGACTATTTCAAAACCGCCTTCGCGGAGCAGGGTCTGCATATACGCTCGAACGCAGGGCTGAGCCTCTGGGTCCCTGTGCTTTCGGAACAGAGCGCGATGGTGTCTCTCGCTGCCAAGGGAATCTCCGTGGCGGGAGGGAGCGCGTTCACCAGTCGGCGCACGAATCAGGACCACGTTCACCTGTCGCTCGGCAGCCTGGGCTCTGCAACTGAGTACCTCTGTCGCGAGGTGCTTTCGGCAGCGTTGATCGAGGACATTCGCTCACCGTTCTGATCATGGGAAGCCAGTCGCGAAGGCACGCATAGGGAGCTCGTTGCTTGAGGGGGGGGGATGGTTCGCCGCCCGGATAGCGCTGGAGCAGTCGTACGCGATGCAGGGACACCCCCGCGTTCGCGCCCGTGCCCAACGTATCCGGAACAGCGAGGAGGTGTGTCAGTCGAGTAGAGCTTCGGCTTCAACCTCTACAAGTACGTCGGGTTCGAAGAGGTAGTCGACCCCGATGCACGACAACGGCGGCAGTGGTTGCGGGATTGCCAGTTCTTCAACGACGCTTTCGATACCGGCCATGAAATCGGCATACATTGCGGGCTCCCACCCGGTGACGTAGAACCGCAGCCGGATCACATCGGAGAAGCCGGCTCCGACCCCGGCGAGCCCCTTTGCCGTATTGCGCAGAGCATGTGCCAGTTGACCTGACAGGTCACCGGGAGCGAGTTTGTTGGCATGCTCGTCGCGGGCAATCTGTCCCGCGACACTGATGAATCGGCTACCTGTAGCAACAGAAACGTGGTGGTAAGGAACCGGCTGGAACATGCCGTCCGGGGTTGAGAGTTCAACGGTCATTGGGTATTTTCCTCTCGTAGAGTGATCAGGTATCTTATGTTTACCTGGTGACCAAAGAGCACTTCAACGGAACTAGGTGTCATGAAAGAAACCAGCCCAGCTGAGACTCCGCTTTCGCAAATCACAGGTGAGCATCGGGAGCTGCTCGATCAAGTTCTGGACAAGTGGTCATTGCTGGTGCTGGATAAGCTCTGCGAGAGTCCGCGGCGTTTCAACGAGTTGCGTCGTGCTATCCCTGCGGTCTCTCAGAAGTCACTCACGGCCTCGCTTCGCCGGCTTGAGCGCAACGGCATGATCGAACGGGCGGTGATCGACACTCGGCCGGTTGCAGTGGAATACCGCATCTCGGACCTCGGTCGAACCCTGCAAGATCTTATCGATGCGCTTTTGGGGTGGGCCACAAGTCACATGACAGCAGTGCAGGAGTCTCGTGAGATGTTCGACACCGAGTACGACGCCTAAGTATTTCTTGGCTCACTTCCGTAGCACGAAGCCAGCAACGAGGTCCCTGGTGCTGACCGCCAACATGCGCCGAATAGCAGAGACATCTACTGTTCCTCTGACCACCGGGAATGTGGGGGCCTCTTCTCGACGCATGATGGCGACTGGCTAGGTATTTGCTTCCGTCGCGCGGGGGCCAGGATTGAGAGGCAACTGGATTGGGGACTCAATACCCGACCCCGCGAAACACTGCATCGGACCGCCCCTGCTGAAAGACTGAACCAAGTACTCGTTGCAGCGACCACCTGAAACCGCCGCTAGTGAGCTATTCCGGTTTCAGTCGGTGCTTGCGAGACAGGAGCTTGTCCGTATCGTCGAGGGCCACTGTGATGCGGCTGTAGATACGAGGGTTGAGGAGCATGGTGCCGTCGAAGTCGCCGGCTGAAGCGAACACCCCGACTGGGAGCGTGTGCGCTTGGAAGAACGCGAAGAGCGGCCGGAGGGCGTGATCGAGGGCAAGTGCGTGCTTCTCACCGCCGCCGGTGGCCAGAAGTAGAACAGGCTTGTCTGCAAGGGTGTATTGCTCGATGAGATCGAAAAAATGTTTGAACAGGCCAGTGTAGGAGCCGCGGTAAATCGGAGTCGCGGCAATGAGCAGATCTGCCTCTTCGGCAATTCGGACCTCCTCCTCAACCTCTCGGGTGAGGTCTTCTCGATTGCTTGCACCACTAAAACCACTGCCAAGGCGGTAGACATCAATCTGGTGTGTTTCTATGCGCATCCTCTGTGAAAGTGCCTCGAGGGTAACCGCGGCCAAACCCATCGTCTTGGACTGCTGGTTGGGGCTCCCGTTGATGACTGCGACACGAAGCGCCCCGGGTTCACTCATCGCCGAGCTCGCTTCGGATAGCGGGGATGACTTCGGTGCCGAGCCGTTCGACGCCGGCGAGGAGATCTCTGTGAGGCATGCTGCCCATCCCGATCTGGATGATGATACGGGAGAGGTCGTACATCTCTCGGAACCGGAGGATCTTGTCCGTGACTTCTTCGGCGTCGCCGACTATGTAGCTTCCTGCTGGTGAGGCCCCGGCATCGAAGGCATTGCGCGGCAGTGCCATCCCGTGACCACGTTGATGGTTGTGCTCCATCATGAACGCGGCGAAGTGCGGGTACATGGTGTCGCGTGCCTGCTTTGGGCTGCTGCCGACGTAGCCACCTACGCTCATGCTGATGGGGAGCGAAGCGGGATCGTGTCCGGCTGTCTCGGCGGCTGCGCGGTAGAGCTGGGCAGAGTCTTGGAGCATGTTCATCGGTCCGAAAAGGATGGCCAGTGCCAGTGGGAGGCCGAGCGATCCTGTGCTGACGGCCGATGCTGACGAGCCGCCGACACCTACCCAGATCGGGATGGTCTCACCGTAGGGTCGAGGCGCGATATCAGCGTTGGCGAGGGACGGGCGGAGCTTTCCCGTCCAGCTGAGCGGATTCTCTTCACGGATGCGCAGGAGCAGATCGAGCTTCTCGCGGAAGAGCTCTGAGTAGTCTGCAAGGTCGTACCCGAAAAGTGGGAATGATTCAGTGTAGGAGCCTCTTCCGGCGATGATCTCCGCGCGCCCGGCGGAGAGCAGATCGATGGTGGCGAACTGCTCCCATACGCGGACAGGGTCATCGGAGCTCAGTACGGTGACGGCGCTTGCGAGTCTGATCTGCTTTGTCGCTTCGGCTGCGGCTGCGAGCATGACGGTAGGTGCAGAACCTACGAAGTCACTGCGATGGTGCTCGCCCATGCCGAATACATCCAGGCCGACCTCATCGGCCACAGCCGCGAGTTCAATCGTTTCCCTGGCCCGCTGATGGGGTGTGCGAATCCTGCCTGTCGTGGGGTCCCGCGTGATTTCACCGAAGGTCATGATTCCGATCTCGAAGGTCATCGCCTACGTCCTCTCCATGTTGGGTTCATGTGTATAAAGATGCATGCGCAAGCAAATATTCCCTGCCGGTGGGTACGAGTTAGATTTGATGCATGGCAACGCAACGGCTCACCGACCTCGAAGACGAGGCATGGCGGGGTTTTCTCATTACGCACGAGCGCATCTGGCGCGAACTGGAGGCGACATTGGCTCCCCTCGGTGTGAGCATGACCGAGTACAGCGTTCTGGGGCTCTTAGGCGAGGCGGGCCGGAACGGGTTGCGCTTGAGTGAGTTGGCGGAGCGCAGAGGGATGTCGGGGCCCGGGCTGTCGCGGCTCGCAAATCGGTTGGAGCAGCGCGGTCTCATTGAGCGTTCCCGAGCGGCCAATGATGGCCGCGGCTACGAACTGACCCTCACCGCAGAGGGGAGATCGCTGCTGCGCGCGGCGTGGAAGGAACAGTACGCCGATATCCGGCGCCACTTTGTGGACGGGCTGAGCCACGATCAGCTGAAGGCACTCGCGGATATATGGGCGAGCCTTGCCGATCTGGATGAGAGGTGAGCTGGCGTTCCGGTTGAAGGTGCTGGGGAAGTGCCGTTGACGGGCCTAGGAGGTTCACAGGTTGACGGAGGGCAGGTGCTCCGAGAGCTGTTGGTCGACAGGATGCAGCAGTTGGCCGCTGCCGTCAACACGGGCTTTCTGACGGGCTGACGTCTACGCCGCTGAAACTCTGGCTCCAGCACGGCACGCAGCTACCTCAACATGCCGCTGGGCGACGTCTATCTCTTGGCCACGTGATTTAAGGTCCCGCAACTCCGTAAACGAGTTAGGTCTGATGCGTGGGCGTGCTCGCGGACCATACCAGCAGTCTGTTCGCCAGGCTCTCAAGTGCGTTTTCCTGACTGGTCACCGGCCAGTGGTTCCGTCGAGGAGTTCGCGGAGGATGTCGGCATGTCCGGAACGCAACCCCGGGGTTGCACCCCGACTAGAACTCGACTTCTTGTAATGATCCCTTAAATGCGATAGTATTCTCATTAAAGAAAGTTTATGCGTTTAACCGATGGTGTCTTCGTACCGTTAAATGCATCTGGGAACAAAGGAGTTCTGATGAAAGCACGAAAGATGGTTGTGGCCGGGGTAGCACTGACCTTGTTGATGTCAACTGCAGCATGCGGCCAGTCGGAAATGGATTCCGAAGGGAAGGGGGATCTGCACCAACTGCTGCCCGAGTCCATCCGCGAGGCGGGTGTAATCGTCTTCGGAGGGAGTACGCAGGTGGCTCCGTACCTTTACGAAGAAGCGGGAGAAGTAATCGGGCTCGAAATGGACTTGATGATCGAGCTCGGAGCCCTCCTTGAAGTTGAAATCGAACTTCAGGACACGGGATTCGACGCGTTGATTCCAGCGCTGCAGTCGGGTCGAATCGATGTCGCAATGGGTGACTTTACGGACACCGTGGAACGACAGGAAGTCGTTGACTTCGTGGACTACAGAATGTCCTACCAAGGCATTCTAGTTGGAGAGGGTAACCCGCGGAACATTCATGGGGTGGAAGATCTGTGCGGGGTTACAATCGCGGGAGTGCAGGGGAGTTTGTCTCTAAAGTATGCCGAGGAACAGCACACTGACTGCGTTGATGCCGGCAATGACGGGATTGACCTCCTCGCTGTCCAGGATGCGAATGCAGCGGTGCTGCAGGTTCAGACAGGGCGTGCGGATGCCCTGCTCAATGACTATGTGATTGCCACCTACATATCCCAACAAGACTCACAAACAGAACTCGTGGGCGAACCGCTGGTACCGCAGTTTCACGGAGCAGCGGTTCAGAAGGGAAACGCGGAGCTCCAAGACGTGCTTGTCGCTGCCTTTCAGGAAATGATGGATTCGGGAACTTACCTCGAAATTCTGTCTGAATACGGGATTGAAGAATTGGCAATGGAGTCGCCCGTAGTGAATGGTGCGACTGAATGAGCCAGTCGGTCGTCAATACTGCGGCCGATCTTGCAGGGCTCCAGCATCTTCCGCAAGTGAGACCGCAACGTCGTGGCCAATGGATCGGTGCTTCGGCAGTCGCAGTGGTGGGTCTGCTCCTCTTCTACACGATTGCAGTCAACGAAAACATGCGTTGGGACATCGTTGGCCAGAATCTCTTTACGCAAGGCGTTCTGGTCGGAGTCGTATGGACGCTCGTGATTGCAATTCTCTCGATGATTATTGCCATCGTGCTTGGCGTCGTAATCGCACTAATGCGAATGTCTGGCAATCAGCTCATGCAAGGTGCAGCCAAGGCATATCTGTGGTTCTTTCGTGGAACGCCCCTCCTGGTGCAACTGATTTTCTGGTTCAACCTGGCATTGCTTTTCCCGGAACTCGGACTCGCCATGCTCTTTGGGCCCGATGCTCCCGGAGGGATAGACACGAATCAAGCGATCAATTGGTTTGTTGCCGCATTACTTGGCTTTGGCTTGCATGAGGCCGCCTACATGTCTGAGATCATTCGAAGCGGTTTTCTGTCTGTTGATCGAGGGCAACGAGAGGCATCTGACGCGCTGGGGATGACCCCTGGGAAGACTTTTCGACGCATTCTCATTCCTCAAGCGATGCGTATCGTCGTTCCTCCCACTGTGAATCAGTTCGTGAACTTGTTGAAGGCAACGTCTCTGGTGGCGTTCATCGCGGGTCAGGACCTGCTCTCCGCGGTTCAAACAATCTACGCAAGAAACTTCCAAGTGATACCGCTTCTCGTAGTGGCGAGCATCTGGTACCTCGTGCTTGTCACAGTCATATCCGTCCTTCAGGGCTATCTGGAGAGGTGGCTGGACCGAGGCTACGGGCATATGAGCGCAAGAAAGCGCTACAAAGGCAAAGCTGCAAAACCAATACTCGATGCCCTAGTGGAGAGCGACGATCAAACGGAGGTGAAGGGCAATGCGTACTGAGCCGAATGCAATCGTTCAGGTGCGCGGATTGACGAAGCGCTTCGGTGAGCTCGAAGTCCTTAGATCCATGGACTTCGAAGTCAATGCGAAAGAGGTGGTTTGTGTACTTGGGCCGTCGGGTTCGGGTAAGAGCACCCTCTTGCGATGCATCAACCATCTAGAGAAGCCAGATGGAGGAATCGTTGTAGTAGACGGTGAAGTTATCGGATTTCGAAGGGCAGGTAATGCCCTCCAAGCAATCAGCAAGAGTCGCTTGGCAAGGCAACGTAGCCAGCTCGGGATGGTGTTTCAAAGATTCAATCTGTTTCCCCACATGACGATTTTGCAGAATGTTACCGAGGGGCCGATTTCAGTGCTTGGCTTGAACGCCAACACTGCGCGAGAGCGGGCGCGGGCGCTCCTCGAGAGGGTCGGGCTTTCGGAAAAATCGAACTCGTATCCGAACCAACTTTCCGGCGGGCAGCAGCAGCGAGTTGCCATCGCGAGAGCGCTGGCCATGCAGCCAAAGGTGATGCTTTTTGACGAACCAACCTCTGCTTTGGATCCAGAGTTGGTTGGTGAGGTGCTCGAAGTCATGAAGGACTTGGCGGAAGCCGGCATGACAATGATCATCGTCACCCACGAGTTGTCGTTCGCTCGGGAAGCCGCGGACAGGGTGGTGTTCATGGACAACGGCGTGATCGTCGAAGAAGGACCACCCGCAGCGTTGCTGGAGTCGCCCAAGAATCCACGAACTCGCGAGTTCCTCGCTCGAGTTCTTTAGATAGGTTGCGGAATGTATATCGCAGAAGTAGCGGACAACATTAAAGTGCATCGCAAATGGAAGCGTCCTGATCCGGGACTGCTCGGAGTATATGCCAACCTCCCGTCTTCGATAATCGGGGACGCTCTTCATCGAATGAGCTCAATGGATTCAGGAGTTCGTCTTCTTACTGGCACCCCGATGCGGCCC
>DXDC01000398.1 GCA_019115685.1 Candidatus Agrococcus pullicola | reverse complement strand
GGCGCGGCAATACCGAACCCGCACGCCACGAGGACGTCGAGCACGCGACCATCATCACGAACGCGTCCAGCTCGCTGCGCGAGATTCTCGATGCGGCGCTCTCGAGCCCGAACGGGCAGGGTATCCTCACGAACGACGACGGCAGCCTCCGCGGCGTCGTCGCGCTCGAAGAGGTTACCCGAGCCGTCCGCTCGACGAAGGAGCAATAGCGAGTGGGCTTCCTCGACTGGATGTCCTACAACGCCGGCAGGGTCGGCGAGCTGACCCTCGCGCACCTCTGGATGACGCTGACGCCGACATTCATCGGCCTGCTGCTCGCGCTACCGGTCGGCTGGTTCGCGTACCGGCACCGACGTGCGTACCCGTGGATCGTCGGTATCGGCGGCCTGCTCTACACGTTGCCGTCGCTTGCCGTGTTCATCATCCTGCCCATGGTCGTCGGCACGCGCATCCTCGACCCGTTGAACGTCGTGATCGCCCTATCCGTGTACACGTTCGCACTGCTCGTCCGTTCGGTCGCGGACGGGCTCGCGTCGGTTTCACCGGAAACCAATCAAGCAGCGGAAGCGATGGGGATGAACGGACTCCAGCGCTTCTTCAGAGTGCAGCTGCCGGTCGCTACTCCGGTCATTCTCGCGAGCATGCGCGTGATCGTCGTCACGAACGTCTCGATCGTGTCGATGGCCGCGATCATCGGCGTACCGCAGCTGGGATCACTCTTCACGGAAGGGTTCTCCAGGCGTCAGACGATTCCGATCATCGTCGGCATCGGCGTCTGCCTCCTGCTCGCCATCGTGCTCGATCAACTCATCGTTCGCACGTCGAAGATCCTGACGCCGTGGTTGCCGAAGGAGCGTGCCTGAATGCTCGAATACCTTCTCGACCCCGCGAACTGGTCCGGCAGCGGCGGCATCGGCATGCGCATCGCCGAACACCTGCTGTACACGTTCATCACCATGGCCATCGCGGCGCTCATCGCGATGCCGCTGGGCATCCTCATCGGGGTGTCCGGGCGAGGCGAAGCGTTCATCGCCGGTATCGCGAACGCGCTGCGCGCCCTCCCAACCCTCGGCCTGCTGATCCTGATCGTGATGCTGGTCGCGCCGCTGATCGCGAATCGGCTGGCCTTCGCCGTTCCCGCCATCATCGTGCTCGTGCTCTTAGCCGTGCCGCCCATCCTGACGGGCACGTACTCGGGTATTCAGAACGCCGATCGCGATGCCGTGCAAGCGGCACGGGGTATGGGCTTCACGACCTTACAGATCCTGTTCCGCGTGCAGTTGCCCATCGCGCTTCCCCTGATCATGTCCGGGCTCCGCGGATCGCTCCTGCAAGTCGTTTCGACTGCGACGGTCGCCGCGTTCGTCTCTCTCGGCGGTCTCGGACGCTTCATCATCGACGGACGGGCCAACCAGGACTATCCGCAGATGTTCGCGGGAGCCATCGTCGTTGCGGCGGTGGCCCTGGGGCTCGAACTCTTCTTTATTCTGCTCGAGCGCATCGTGGTATCGCCCGGGCTGCAACGACGAACCAAGACCAGCTTCGCCCCCGCGGCGGCCGGTTGACGACCACCTGCATCCATACGACCCTTGGAGGAACAGATGCGAACCATGAAGAAACTGACCGCAGTGCTTGCAGCGAGCACGCTCGCCTTGGCGGGATGCGCGGCATCCGACCCGCTCGACACAGACGATGGCGATAACGGGGGCGACAATCCCGGCGCCATCACGATCGGCTCGGCGGACTTCGCGGAGAGCCAGATTCTCGCGAGCATCTACGCGCTCGCGCTCACGGATGCCGGTATCGAGGTCGAAGAGCGCTCGAACATCGGCAGCCGAGAGGTGTACATGCTCGCACTGCAGGACGGATCGATCGACCTCGTGCCGGAGTATGTCGGCGCACTGCTGAGGTACGTGGATACTGAATCGACCGAGACCGAACTCGAGGACGTTCTACCGGCGCTCGACGAGCACCTGCCGGAAGGCATCGTGTACCTGGAGCCGTCAGACGCTGCAAACAGCAATGCTCTCGCCGTCACGGCCGACACCGCCGACGAGTACGGGCTGGAGACGTTCTCGGACGTGACACCGCACGCCGGTGAATGGTCCATCGGCGGACCTCCCGAGTGGGAGCAGCGCCAGAACGGCATCGTCGGCCTCCGGGACGTGTACGGCATGGAATTCAACGAATTCGTCGCACTCGATGCAGGCGGCCCGCTGTCGCTCTCGGCACTCGAGAACGGCCAGGTGGAAGTTGCCAACATCTTCACCACGAACCCTGTACTCGCCGAGGGCGGCATCGTGGCGCTGGAAGACGATGAGAGTCTCTTCGCGGTGGAGAATGTGACGCCGGTCGGCAGCGAGGAAGCGCTCTCGCAGGAGGCGATCGACGTGCTGAACAGCATTTCGGAGCAGCTGACGACCGAGCACCTCATCGAGCTGAACCAGCTGAGCGACGACGGGGCGCCGATCGAGCAGATTGCCCGCGACTGGATCGACGAGAACCTTTCGTAGCGGCGACTGCTCGTAATCTAGAAGCATGGACAGCAGAGAGCGGGCCCGTGAAACACGGGCGAACATGAGTGTCGACCCCCTGTGGCCAAGGGCCGGAGGATGGCCGGACCTCGATGAACTCGAGGGCCCGCTCGATGCTGCGATCGTCGGCATCGGCACGCACGCAACATCGATCTCCGCGACCGGAGCGCACAAGACCCCCGGGGCCGTACGCGAGGCGCTGGCGCGCTACTCCCCACACGCGTATGGCGGCGGCACGCCACTTTCATCGTTGCAGATCGCCGACGCCGGCGACGCTGCCGATCCGGACGCGCGCGAAGCGGATGCCGCAACGCTCGTGCAGGGCGCATCCGAGCGAGCGAAGCTTGTCATCGCGCTCGGGGGAGACAATGCTGCAACGGTTCCGACTGCCATCGGCACCTGGGAGGCCCAGGGGGCAAGCTCCGATGAAGTCGGCGTGATCACGCTGGATGCGCATCACGATCTGCGCGATGGCGTCTCGAACGGCTCGCCCATCCAGCGGCTGATCGATGCCGGTCTCAATCCATCCCGCGTTGTGCAAGTGGGGATCCAGGATTTCGCGAACTCCTCCGACTACGCCTCGCGAGCTGCCGAGCACGGGGTCACGGTCGTTTCCCGCGCGGAATGCGAGAAAAAGTCGATGCGGGACATCGCCCTCCACGCGCTCGAAATTGCCGGAGCCGACAGCGGCATCGTCCACGTCGACATCGATGTGGACGCGTGCGACAGGAGTGTCGTGCCAGGATGCCCCGCATCCCTCCCCGGCGGGCTCTCGGCCTGGCAGTTGCGCGAGTTCGTCCGCACGCTCTGCGCTGACGAGCAGGTGCGCTCGATCGACTTCACCGAGGTCGATGCGACCGCTGACGCTGCCGATGGTCGGACGGTACGGCTGGTGGCACTGGGGGTGCTGGAGGCGCTGGCGGGTCTCGCCGACCGATAGTCGGTCATCCCGGTCCTGTCCGCCCGGGTGGCAATCCCGAGTCGTGTGTCAGCCCTCGAGCACTGGCCTGACAACTGCTCCGGAGTGCCGCAGTTCGAGTTCGTTCGCGTAGCGCTCGATCGTGTCGTCGGGGATCGCGCCGTGGCGCGCAAGCATATCGACGGCAGCGACGGTCGCTGCCCGCCTCGCGCCGTCGAAGCAGTGCGCCACAGCGGTAACGCCGTCCGGCATCGTGATCGCCAACGTGCCTTCCGCTCCGAACTTCGCGACACAGTCGAACGCTTGCCCGACGACCGTGTCGGGCTTCCCGGGAGCCTCTACCAGGGCCGGATGCCGCCGCATTGCCGCCCCTGCGCGCAGCAGCTCAGCGGCCAGTGGATCTCCGGCATCGACCGACAGCTGCCGGAACGCGCGCGCAAACCCGGCGGCGGAGGTGCTGTGCACGGGAGCTGTGCAGCCGTCCGCAACGGAAGCGCGAGTCTGCACTCCCGTCAGTCGCTCGAGGTCCTCGCGGAGCCGCTCCTGCAACGGGTGTGCGAGGTCCGTGTACGGCAGATCCGCCTCGAACTGACGCGCAGTCTTCGCCATGAGCAGATGCTTACCGACGCACATGTGCGCCAGTCGCGCTGCTTCACCGCCTGCAGCGGGTCGCATGGGAGGGCACAGCAGCTCGGTCTCCTCAACGCCCAGCGCAGCGGCCATTTCCGCAGCAAGTTCCACATGCATCGGCAGGCGACCGTTCGAAGCGCACGCGAGCGCGAGGTGACGGTCATCGGCGAGTTCGTTGCCGAGTGCAAGCATGGAGGCGGCATACAACGGTTTGAGCGATGAGCGAGGCAGGATGTGCTGCGCATCGACACTGCCGTGCTGCTCGAGCACTTCTCCGTCTCGATCGACGAGCACCGCCACACCGGTGTGCCACGACTCGGTGAACCCGGCGCGGTCGACGATCGCGATGACAAAGTCCGTCGTTGCTCTGCTCACTGGTTCCCGGGCCTTTCGTCTCGAACCGCTACCGCAGGCAAGCGTAGCCGGATTGTCGAACGGACGCAGACCGATACCCCGTGGGCCAGGAACTGCTGCTGTCAGCACTCCCCCACGGGTCCGATGCGCGGCTCCCCGGTCGGTGTCGGTTACGCCCGCAGGTCGATACCGACCCCACCGCGCTTGTTGCTGAATACCCGCGCCCGCTGCGACTGTTCCGCGAAATACGTATCCGAGCGGAGGCGCATTGGCCCGCTACCACGCCCATCGCGCAGCATCACGACCACCCATAGCGCGACGCGGTCATCGCGGAACTGTCGGAGAACACCGTCGGTGACGGCGAAGCGAACGG
>DXDC01000397.1 GCA_019115685.1 Candidatus Agrococcus pullicola | reverse complement strand
CCATCGACCCACGGTCGAGGGGTGCACCCCGAAATGTGTGGCGATGCGCTTGTTTGACCAGCCCTGCCCGCGCAGCCCAGCAGCAACCGCACGCCGGTCCAGCTCACCCCGATCGGGGCTGATGGCCGAGGCCTCATCAGTGAACGGAGGCGTCGCAGCACTATGCGAGTCGGAATCCGGAAGCCACGCGGCATCCTCCTGGTCGCCATCAATATCTGCTTCGTCGAGGAGTACCGGAGTGGTCGCAGCCGTGGACGGGAAATTGTTCGGGGCGATCGGGCGCGTGAGGATGACGGTCAGATGCGTGATCGCAAGGAGCACCAGTGGCGGCACTGCGGCAACAGCGGCGGCCAGTAGCCCTGGTACGTCGGCATCGGCGGCAATGACGGCGTGCAGCGCATTCGCCGTCACCGATACGAGCGCACCTGCGGCCAGCAGCATCCACGGATACCAGGCCGCACGGTGACCAGCCAAAGCAACGACGGAGACGGTGGCGACGACGATAATGCCGTCCACGATCACCGGCCACGCCCACGCCTGACCTTCACTAATCCCAGACCTACGCGCGAGGTCTGCCAGTGCGGTGAACGACAACCAGAACGCGCCAAGGGCGATCAACACGGTTCCTGCCACGGCGGTGCTCACCGCGAGCCGTCCACCACGCCGCTGTAACACCGGGGTCGTCATGCAACCACCCGGCCCAGAGCCTGCTGCGGTGGAGAACGACGCGGTGCCGGTTCGATGCCTGCCGGCTCACGATGAGCGGGGTCGGTGGTGCGGTATGCGGAGCGGATCGTGGTGGTGATCTCTCGTGGCCTCAGTCCGGCGTGTGCCGCCGCAGGTCCCAGAACTGCGAGGGTGTCACCAACGGCGGTGTTGTTTTCGGCGAGGCGGCACGCAGCCCAGAACAAGCCCCGGTTGCGTTCACCTTCGCCCAAGGCTGCGACCCACCGGCTGAGTCGCTGCATATCAAGACCTCGACGCGGCACCATCCGACTCCCGTGCACGGGTGCGGGACGTGGGTCGAGGAAGTCCCGCAGGCGAGACGCATCTACCGGCGAAGGTTCGACCAGGCCGGTGCTTTGCAACTCGTACGGCCTCAAGTGACCATCGGGCTGCCGCACTTGCGACGGCGGGGCGAGAACATAGCCACCGGTGCCACGAAAATCGATCTGTGCCTTGGGTGCCTGCCACGAAGGCTGCTCCCGCGAGGTACCGGCAGGGAAATAGAGGTGCAACCCGCCCGACGGGGTACGCACCAGCGCCGCCCACCCGTGCACGAGTCCTTCGCGGCGTGCCCGCTGGAACGCAGGGAACACAGAACCGGTTGAACCGATATCGACGTCTACGACATCGATGCCCGAGGCGGGCCCGGTGGGAATCGCGAGATTCGCGCCAGGCCACCGATCCCACCATGCCGACACCTGGTCCAGATCGGCGGTCGCGTCATGGAAGCCACGCCTGGTCAGAGGGCGCTTTTCACCCGGCACGCATGGAAACACCGGCACCCCGGCCGAGGCGAGCGACTGCGCAGCATCCGGCAGTCGCAAGTGCTGAATTCGGGTGAGAGCGTTGGACACGGTTGCCATGTCACAGCCCCCTCACCGGTTCACGTCTACCTCCAGCTAAGGACGGTGATGGCTCAGGCAAGGGTTGAGGTGCCAATCGCTGACGCGCTTCGCGTCGCGATGTATCCCGCACCAGGCCCGGCGGGTCACCAGCCCCGCCCTGTGTCGTGTCGAGCTGATCGAGAATCTCGGTCGCGGCCTTCCGCACCCGTTCACCGGCAGCCAGTACAACCTCGACCGGGGATGAGTCCTTCACGGTGCTGGCCCAACCGGTCACGTACGGAATCGTGTAACCGGCGGTGTCCATTCCATGCGCAGCACCCACCATGAGGGCAACCGATTCGGCCTCCACCTCACCAACCCCGCGATGCCCTGATGCATCGGGATTATTCGGCCCGTGGAGCATCACATGCGCCAACTCATGCGCCAGCGTCTTCACCTGCGCCGCGGGCGGCATGTTCTCCCGCACCGCGACGGTGTGCGCACCGTAGTCGGTGACCCCGTTCGCGCCGTGGAGCATGCCCTCATTCGGCACCCGCAGCACCGTGAACCCGCGAGCCTCAATCTGTGCGGCAAGGCCTTCCCAGAGCCCAGCGGGGGCTTCACCTTCCAACAGAACCGGCATCGGGTGCTCAGGAATCGGGTCACCCGAGGTCTGCGAAACATCCCACACATAGGCGGGTTTCACCCCAACGACCTTCGATCGGGAGACCTCACCCGCGCGCGGTTTCTCACCGCGTTCCAACCTGCGCCACGACGCCGCATCAGCAGGGGTTGCCGAAGCAAACCGGGCGGTGACCGGGGCGAAGATCATGTACCCCGACTGGCCCTTATCCACCTGACGCCCCAGCGTTTGCCACTGCCGAAACCCCGCCACATAGGAGGGCTCCGCAACGGATACGCGACCGCTATCGAATGCGTCGAGATGCTGGGACCAGATCAGCAACGTGTTGTTGAACGACCGCGACCGAAACCTCGCCGCGAAAGTCATCGCGCGCTGCCAATCCTCACCAGTCACGAGGCCATCAACCGCGCCGACCAACCGCTCCTGCAACCCATCGAGCTTCGCTTCACGCGCTACTCGTGCTTCCTCCCACTTCTTCGCCATCGCGTCCGCCTCTCCCAGAAACCTGTAGTCACCAGCCACTGCTGTGAGCAGGGCCTGTGACTACCAGGTACGCCGGGAACACATAAGCGACGAGCGGAAGTCAAAGTACGGGACGACCGCCAGAAACAACACTGAACCCGACAGTCCTTACCGTCTTACCAGCCCAAAACCAGCACCAGGTAGCGGTGTCGAAGAAGATGTCCCGAAGGACACCAGCGATGTCCCGTTCCCGATCGCTTACTCGGCAGTGTGCCTCCGGCGATATTCGCTCGGCGTCATGCCCACACACTGCTGAAATGCCTCATTGGCACGGCTCCGGCTCGCCCAACCAACCCGGCGGGCAGCCGCGTCGATCGTCAAGTGAGTTTCACGCAGCAGGTGCGCCATCTCCTCGACCCGAAGCATCGTCAAATACGCCGACGGCGTCTTACCGTAAGTCTCGGTGAACACTCGTGAAAGTTGCTTTGGGGATAAATGCACCCGGGCTGACAAGACATCGAGCGTCCAGTTCGTGGCGATATCACTGGCCAGAGTCGCGCGAGTTTGATGGGCCTCATCTCTGGCCGGTGCGAACCTTCGGCACCTGGGCAGTGTAGGCCGGGCATGCGCGCGCTGGCCGCGACTCTGACGTATCTGCGTGACTTTAAGGAACGGCATCACCACATCAGCGATCGAAAACCAAAGGGCCTGCATCCGATGAAAATGAGACCTGAAGCCACCATCGATGCTGCGCGCAACGAGTTCATCCAGCCATGGCATCAACATGCCGGTTCGGTCTTCACCGAGCCGGAGCACTTGTGAGGGTTCGCTGTATACCGCGTTGGTAAAGCGTTCGGCATCAAGGCGATCATGGAGCAGCCAAGCGTGCTGCCAGAACACCTGATCGATCACATAGTCAGTGTCGAGGTAGATCGTGGTTGTGGTGATGTGACTCTCCGGTTCGCTCCCGCATAGTACGTTGGCGTTCAGCACAACGACATCACCGACGGTAACGAACCGCTGCCCGAACTCGCTCAAGAGCAACGCGCTGCCGTCGCGGACGACGACCAACTTGACGCAGTCGTACGCCGCCGGAGCCATAGGTTGGTGAATGGTTGCGGTGCGCGCAATAATCGGTTCGCACCGCAACCATGATTCAACCCTCTCTGGCGACTTGCCTGACGTCACCATCGAGTAATTCATCAGTCCGTCTGGCTGGGCTTTCTAAGCTTCCGTGTTCACTCCTTGCTCTGTCGTGTGTTCATCGGAGACAGCAACTCGTCGGGCAACGAAGGCTGCGACGCCGAGGCCGATGATCGCAAGCCCACTACTCAATAGATAGGGCGATACTCCGTGGGCGATTGATGCAAACCCCAAACCAACAAATACCGTGACGCCAGCAGACCCGCCAAGCTGGTCTGCGGCCCGCTGTACGCCAGAAGCGACTCCGGCATCGTCGTCAGTTACTCCGGTGACTGCCGCATACTGCAATCCGACTAGTCCGAATCCCATACCTGCGGCGATGAAAAGCATCGCCGGGATCAGTACCCAAGCGGGGGCATCGAGTTGTGCGGCGACAGCGATCACGATCATGCCTGCCCCCGCGAAGCCGAGACCCGCGATGATGCAGGAGCGTGCTCCCCAGCGCCCCATCAGCCGGGGCACGACGGTCACCGCGACGATCAGCGCCACAGCAAGCGGGAGAAGCAGTAGTCCGGCTTCCAGCGGGGAAAGGCCGAGTTCATCCTGAAGATAGAACGTGAATAGTAGGAACGACGTTGAGAGCGCGGCACTCAGCAACGCGGTCGCGAGATTCGCTCGCACCCGAGTCCGGTTGCGGAAGAAGGCCAGAGGAATCACCGGGTTCGGTGCTCGCCGCTCTACACCGACGAACAGAATGGCCGCGACGAATGCTCCCGTCAGGGCCGCGACTGGCAGCCAAGACATTCCTTCTCCGGCCTCCACAATCCCGAAGGCGAACAGCAGCGGTGCGCCTGTCAACAGAATCGACCCGAGGATATCCAACGGTGCGCGCTCCTGTTTTCGGTCGCCTGGAAGCAGGATTACCGTCGAGATCAGCACGAACAGGATGAACGGGACAGCGATGAGGAAGACCCATCGCCAACCGAGATGCTCGGTGATGATTCCCGAGAGCACGAATCCCAAGACGAGACCGCAGCTTGCCACCGCTGCCCAGACGCTCAACGCTCGAGTACGGGCCCGTCCCTCGGGAAAAAGGAGGACGATGGTTGCCATTGCAGCTGGTAGGGCGAGGGCTTCGCCTACTCCTTGAAACAGCCGGGCTGCAACAAGCACCGCGAAGGTTTCCGCGAAGCCTGCCATCATCGAGGCTGCTCCGAAAATCGCGGTGCCGATCAGGAGAAGGCGGCGTCGACCAAAGACGTCCCCCAAGCGGCCACCGAGCATGAGTAGGCCACCGCCGGTGATGGTGTATCCGACGACAACCCAAGTCAGGCCGCGCGGATCAACGCCAAAATCATCGCCGATAGATGGCAGTGCTACGTTGACGACAGTAACATCAACGGCGATGAAGAATTGCAGGACTGACAGGCACACGAGTGCTGCCCAGGATCGCGTGGTCGAGATGTGCTCCGGGCGCGATGTTGAGGTAAAAAAAGACACAGATAACTCCGTTGCTTGAATGAAGAATCGGGCGACAAGGTATGTCGCACCGAACCGACCATCAAGCGACGGAACGTGAGTTTACTAAGTAGTGAGAAAGACGTTCCGCCGCTAGCGGAGTGTCTTCGTCACAGCGGCCGCGCTCGCGGCAGAAGCACCTGACATGCCCATCACCTTACCCGATGACGCTTCTCCAATCCATTGGACTGGCCGCGCGACGGCCCACAGAAGACCCCACGCGTCTTGCAGAAGAGGCTCGAAGCTCGCGAATCAACCCTGAGTTGACCGTCCAGACACCCGGTCGCTGACGCTTACCTGTCGTTCAGGAGGCAACGGCGATGACGGTTTCGATGCGCGTTATGAGCGCGGGTGACGGCTACAAATACCTCCTGCGCACTGTCGCGGCTGGTGATGGTGACCGGTCGCTCTCGACCCCATTGACGCGCTACTACGCCGAGCAGGGATCACCACCCGGTAGGTGGGTCGGGCAAGGTCTCGTTGGGATCGGTGCCGGTCAACTCAGTACCGGTGACCAGGTGAC
>DXDC01000396.1 GCA_019115685.1 Candidatus Agrococcus pullicola | reverse complement strand
TGTCGGGCAGCCCACCCGTGGCGACGATGACGAAGTCGGGGTCTTCCGCGAGCACCTCATCCGCCCCCGCATGGGTGTTGAGTCGAATTTCGGCCCCGTGCTTCTTCGCTTGGTCGATGCGCCAATCGACTATGCCGATCAGATCCCGCCGGCGTTCCGAACGAGCGGCAAGGCACACCTGCCCTCCGTGCGTGCTCGCCGCTTCGAACACCACAACCCTGTGGCCGCGTTCCGCGCACACTCGGGCCGCCTCGAGGCCCGCGGGGCCGGCTCCGACGATGACAACCTTCTTGCGTTCCGACTCGGCGACCGCCGTGATGACGTGGGGCACCTGACTCGAGCGCGTACCGCGCAGTCGGAACATCCGTGATGCGGTTGCCGTGCAAAACCGGAATCGGGATGCGCGCACGGATGCGGCGGGAAAGGTCGAGAAAGGGTGCGGAGGGAGTCCCTATGCCGGGAATGTGCTTGGCGATTGTCGCCTCGGTGTCGATCGTGCCGGCGACGAGGTTCAGGAACTGAATCCCGTGGTTCGCGTAGGTATTGATCAGTTCGATCGCGCGCGCCTCCTCCATGCCGCCCGCGGTGAAGTCGCCGATGCTCACCACGGGAGGCCTGGGGCCGTTCCCGCAGCGCGTGTTCGACGAGGTCCTGGCCACCAACCCGAACGTGTTCCCGGTCGGCTCTGGTCACTACCACGACGCCTACACCCGCACCGATCAGTTCGACGACGACGGCGATGGCGAGCCGGACCGCACGGTGACGTCGATGCTGTTCGACTATCAGCGGCTGCCGGAGGGCGGGCAGGGCTACCTGCGCCTGCGGCACTTCGACAACGAGGGCGAACTGATCCTCGTGCGCACCTACTCCCGGTCGCTGGATCGCTTCAATTCCGACGATCCGTCACTGAACGACCCTCCGGGCATGCAGGAGTTCGGGATTCCCTACGCCGATGTTGGCATCATGCCGGTGACGAAGACATTCGCAACCGACGCGTTCCGCGCCGAGGTCCTTACTCAGCACGAGATCGGCTCGGTCACGGGCGTCGCCAGCGGAACGACGGCGTCGGTCGCCTGGGAGGACGCGCCGGTCGGCGAGGTCGGCTGGTACGTCGCGACGACCGGTCCGTACGGCGGCGAGTACGGCTCCCGGTGAGCATGCTCACCGTCCTGGAGTTGGAAGCCGGCGGTGGCAACGGCGACAGCGACAGCATTGAACCCGGTTCCGGTGGCGACGGCTCGGATGACGGTGCCGCGGATGACGACACGCCACCGGGAGACGGCACCGATTTGGGAGACATTACCGCTCCAGCGCCGGGTCAGCCGGGCGACGCTGACGGCGACGACAGCCTGCCCACCACTGGTGCGAACGTGGACTGCCTGACGATCGGGGCGGCGACGGCTCTGCTGCAGGCGGGCGCGGCACTGCGCTGGATCAGACTCTCGACCGGCGAATGAGGGGAAGTACCGGCCCCGGAGTCGTGCGTTCGGCAATATCGGCGCCGGTCAGCGCAGGCTACGAGCGGTCCGAAAGTCTCCAGCGGCGATGCTCCGGAACAGCAGGATCAGCTCGTTCGCCGACCTGGAAGGCGACGAGTCTGGGGCTGCTGAGGGCGTCGTCTGCACGTCGGCGGCGCGATCGGGGCAGCACCGGTCCACCCAATTGTGATATATGTTTATAGTTAATTGATCGCGGGCTCGAGCAGCGGCCTGAGCTCGGACTCGATGTGGAGGATGAGGCAACCATGCAGCAGCAGAACCCGACCGACTTCCGACCCGACTCAAAGCTCTATCACCCGATGCTGCACCACTTCCGAGGCAGCCTCGGCAGATTCGCCACGGGAGTCGCTGTCGTGACCCTGATCGGGTCCGAGGGGGAGCGCCGCGGCATCACCATCAACTCCTTCACCTCGATCTCGATGGATCCACCGCTCGTCCTCGCCTCGATCAGCCGCACCGCCCGCTCTCACGACGCACTGCGGGATGCGAACTTCACCATCAACATCCTCGGCGCCGAGCAGCGCTCGCTCGCGCTCGAGTTCGCCGGCAAAGCCGGCACCGGGGAGCCCGTCTGGATCGACGGCGAATACGCACCGCGGCTGGCCGGGGTCATCAGCTGGTTCGAGTGCGCGCCGTGGGCGGCATACGACGGAGGCGACCACACCATCTACCTGGGCGAGGTGCGCAACTTCGACTACGCCCGCGGCGATGCGCTGGGCTTTGTCGGAGGCACCTTCACGACCATCCCGGAGGCCGTCGGCGGCGCCGAAGACATCTTCTGAACAGCGGACGAGTCACGAGACAGGGAGGTCCGACATGGGAATCAGCACAGGAAGCGAATATCTTGAACGGCTCAGCGCACGACGGCTGCACGTCAGCATCGACGGCGAAACCGTCGACGGCGACATCGCCGCGCACCCGCACCTGAGCGGCATCGCGAGGACCTTCGCCCGGCTGCTCGACCTGCACCACGAGCAGCCCGCGCGGCTCACGTACCCCTCGCCGACGACTGGTGAACCGGTGCCTGCTTCCTTCATCCTGCCGCGTTCCGAGGCCGACCTCGTGCGGCGGCGAACTGCCGTGGAGGCCGAGACCGACCTCACTCACGGCTTCGTGCAGCGCTCCGGCGGCTACATGAACGGAGCTCTCGCTGCGCTCTCGGCAGCACAGGCGTTCTTCGCCCAGGCCGACCCCGTCTTCGGAGAGCGCATCGCCCGCTACGCCGAGCACGTCCGCGAGCACGGGCTCGTCACCGCCCAC
>DXDC01000395.1 GCA_019115685.1 Candidatus Agrococcus pullicola | reverse complement strand
AAAGACGCTGCGCTCGAGCGCCGGTTCCAGCCCATTCAGGTCGAGGAGCCGACGGTCGCACACACCATCAACATCCTCAAGGGGCTGCGCGATCGCTACGAGTCGCACCACAAGGTGACCATCACCGACGGAGCACTCGTCGCAGCCGCGAACCTCTCCGATCGCTACGTGCAGGATCGCTTCTTGCCGGACAAGGCCATCGACCTTATCGACGAGGGCGGAGCACGCCTGCGACTCTCCATCCTTTCGGCCCCGCCCGAGCTGCGCGAGTTCGACGACAAGATCGCCGATGTGCGCAGCCGTAAGGAACAGGCGATCGAAGAGCAGGACTTCGAGGGCGCCGCGAAGCTG
The DNA here is from genome assembly GCA_019115685.1 of Candidatus Agrococcus pullicola. Lineage (GTDB taxonomy): Bacteria > Actinomycetota > Actinomycetes > Actinomycetales > Microbacteriaceae > Agrococcus > Agrococcus pullicola. Next base: position 3,653 of record DXDC01000395.1, on the reverse strand, counting down.
CGCGACGAAGAGAAGAACCTGCTCGGCGAGCGCCTGCGCCTCGAGAAGAAGTGGCGCTCCGGCGAGGGAGGCCCCACCGGCACGCTCGACGAGGGCGTTATCGCAGAGGTCCTCGCGAACGCCACCGGCATCCCCGTGTTCAAGCTCACCGAGGAGGAGTCCGCGAGACTTATCTTCATGGAGAAGGCGCTGCACGAGCGCGTCGTCGGCCAGGAGGAGGCCGTGGCTGTGCTCGCGAAGACGATCCGTCGTCAGCGCGCCGGCCTCAAGGACCCGAACCGGCCATCCGGCTCGTTCATCTTCGCCGGGCCCACGGGTGTCGGCAAGACCGAGCTCGCGAAGGCGCTCGCCGAGTTCCTGTTCGACGACGAGGAAGCGCTGATCTCGCTCGACATGTCGGAGTTCGGCGAGAAGCACACCGTGTCGCGGCTGTTCGGTGCCCCTCCCGGGTTCGTCGGCTTCGAAGAGGGCGGCCAGCTCACCGAGAAGGTGCGGCGCAAGCCGTTCTCGGTCGTGCTGTTCGACGAGATCGAGAAGGCGCACCCCGACATCTTCAACTCGCTGCTGCAGATCCTTGAAGAGGGGCGTCTCACCGACGGCCAGGGTCGCGTCATCGACTTCAAGAACACGGTCATCATCATGACGACGAACCTCGGCACGAAGGACATCGCAGGAGGCCCGGTCGGCTTCGTTCGCGCAGGGGACGACGAGGGCGACTACGAGCGGATGCGCGCGAAGGTCAACGAGGAGCTGAAGAAGAACTTCCGCCCCGAGTTCCTCAACCGCGTGGACGAGACGATCGTCTTCCCGCAGCTGTCGAAGGACGACCTGCGAGAGATCGTCGGTCTCTTCATCAAGCGTCTTGCGGAACGGCTCATGGACCGGGCGATGACGGTCGAGATCTCGGACAGCGCCCGGGATCGACTGATCGAGCTGGGGTACGACCCCTCACTGGGCGCCCGACCGCTCCGCCGCGCTGTGCAGCGGAACGTCGAGGACGCTCTCAGTGAGAAGATCCTGCACGGCGAACTGCTCGCGGGCCACCACGTGAAGGTGGACTGGGACGGCGAAGAGTTCGCGTTCGATCACGAGTTGCCGGAGCCCGTGGCCGTTACCGTTGGCGCTGGAGGCGACTCAGAAGACGGCGACTCCGGAGCTTCAGAGAACGAGAGTGACGACTGAATCAACGCGACAGGTGCACGTTGAATAGTGCGTGAACTGATGGGGCGGGGCTTGATCCCGCCCCATTTGCGTGGTTGTCTTATTGAGGGTGAACATCGGCGTGCCCATGCGCGTCAGCTCACCGGGCCGGGTTGAAACCCCTTTCCGGTCATGTTCTTTGCACACAGAAAAGAGAATCCGAGTGACCACGCTTCGCAGAAGAGGCAAGGTGTACGCAGTAACCGCTGCCGCCCTTGCCGCTGCTCTGGCCATCCCGGGAGCCGCAGCAGCACAGGCACAGGAGGACGAGACTCGTGTCAACGTCCTGTATTTCAACGACTTTCACGGTCGCATCGACAACTACGCCGACCTGACCGTCGGTTTCGCAGCGACGATCGAAGAGTTGCGTCAGGTCGAGGGCGAGGAGAACACCCTCGTGCTCTCCGGCGGTGACAGCGTCGGTGGCACGCTGTACAACTCGTCATCGCAGAACGACCAGCCGACCATCGATGTTCTCAATGCACTCGAGATCGACGCGAGCGCACTGGGCAACCATGAGTTCGACGCAGGTATCGCGGACCTCGAAGAGCGCATTACGCCCGGGACCGACTTCTCATATCTCGGCGCAAATGTGACGTATAACGGCAATCCGGTCGCCGACGGTGGCGTCGAGATGTTCGAGGTCGGCGACATCACCGTCGCGGTCATCGGTGCGGTAACGGAAGAGACCCCGGGCCTTGTCGATCAGAACGGTATTCAGGGAGTCGAGTTCACGAACGCCGTCGACGCCGTCAACCGTGAAGCCGCCGAGCTCGAGGCCAGCGGTGAAGCCGACATCGTGGTCGCCGTGTTTCACGCGGGTGGCACGGTGCAGCTGAGCCCGAACGCTCCGCAGGAGGAGCAGGCGACTGCGCTCGAGGCCGCCATGCAGGATCAGCGGGAGTTCCGTGAGATCGTCGAGGATACCGACCCGTCGGTCGACCTGATCTTGAACGGGCACACCCACAAGCCGTACAACTGGCTCGCGCCGGTTGCAGGCGGCGGCGAACGCCCCATTGTTCAGGCCGGCGAGTACGCTTCGCACATCGGACAGATTCCGCTGGTCATCGACGCGGACGGCAACGTCGAGGTCGACCTCGACGGGTTTGGACTGGTTTCGACGGCCGACACTGAGATCCCCGTGGACAACGAGCGCGTGAACGCCGTGTCGGACATCGTTGACGACGCGGTCAGGGTTGCAGATGAGCTCGGCAGTGTGCCGATCGGCTCGCTCGAAGAGGGCGCAGACATTACGACCGCCTACATCGGCGACCAGCGCGACGATCGCGGCAGCGCATCCACCATGGGTACCCTCGTGGCGAACATGTACCGGGATGCGCTCGAGAGCGAGCAGCGCGGTGGAGCCGAGATCGGCATCGTGAACCCGGGCGGTCTCCGCAGCGACTTCGTGTACTCGGAAACCGTGGACGGCGTGCTGACGGTTCGAGACGCCGTCGACGTGCTGCCCTTTGCGAACAGCCTCTTCACGACGACGCTGACCGGTGCTCAGCTGAAGCAGACGCTGGAAGAGCAGTGGCAACCGGACGGCGCCGACCGCGGCTACCTGCAGCTCGGCCTGAGCGACAACGTGCGCTACTCGTCCGACTCCAGCCAGCCCCGCAACGAGCGCATCACCGGAATCTGGATCGACGGCGAGCGCGTGACCGACGAGCAGGAGATCAGGGTTGCGATCCCGAGCTTCCTGACTTCGGGCGTCGGAGACAACTTCTTCACGCTCGGCGACGGAACCGACACTCGTGACGGGGGCATCATCGATTCCGATGGTTTCATGGACTACGTCGAGGCCAATTCGCCGCTGTCCCCCGACTTCGCTCGCTCGCAGCTCGACATCGTCGGGCTCCCGACCGACGCGGTCGATGCGGGCAGCCAGGTCGAGTTCACGGTGAACGATGTCGACCTCACCTCGCTCGGCACTCCCCAGTCCGAATCGCTGTACGTCTACTACGGTGACGAGCAGATCGCCGAAGCTCCTGTCGCTGATAACAGCGCTGAGGTCAGTTTCACGGTTCCCGGTGGCGAAGGTGACGCCGAAGCTGCCGGTTCCGATGGATCGCTCGCGACCGTGACCTTCTTCGAATGGCTGTTCCAGCAGGATGCGGTGCCGACGACGGAGGAGTTCTCGTTGCGGACCGACTCGGGCACGAACATCCCGTTCGAACTCCAGGTCGTGCCCGCGGATGACGACGTTACTCCGACCGAGGACCCCTCGGAGAGCCCCAGCGAATCCGACCCGGGTGACAGCGACGGCGACACCGGTGGCGACGGCAACCTGCCGGAAACCTCCGCAGAGCTGCCCTACGCGCTGCTCGGTTTCGCACTGCTGGCGATGATCGCGGGAGGCGCTGTCCAGCTGCGCCGCCGCAGCTAACACTGCACACGATAGCGAGGGGATGCCACGCGCGTCCCCTCGCTCCGTCGTTGTGTTTGGGATG
>DXDC01000394.1 GCA_019115685.1 Candidatus Agrococcus pullicola | reverse complement strand
CGCCGCTCGTGATGGCATCGACGGCATCGCCGGCGAATGGTTCCTGTGCCGTGGCGGCGGTCGGTACCAGGATCAACGGCAGCGCAAGTGCAGCCGCTCCTAGTGCGTACAGTGAGCGCTGCGGCCGAAATCGCGCGCTCGAATGGGGATTTTGCGCAAGCATGAATCAGTGTGTCCTCTCTGACAACAAAGAATGGTGCGGCAGGGTGCCGAGTCAAGCGTATCCCGACGTTCGAGGTTAGAACGAAGAACACCCCCCAGACATCCTCGTCAGTCAGCCAAGGGCAGCAAGCAGCGCTGAGAACTCCTCCGCCTCGGGGTCGATCAGCTCGTAGTGGCCGCCGGGGAGGTGCGAGAACTCGATGCGAGCATCCCTGGCCGCGTACGCCTCCGAATACGAAACGGGAACCTCATCGTCCTCTGCCCCGTGCAACAGGATGACTTCGCATTCCGGCACCGGTCGTCGCATCGGGTCGGCCGTGGCGACCGCTGCAGCATCCTCACCCAGGAATTCTTGTGCCGCTCCGTCGGAGAGTCCGTCATCGATCGCCGCTGCGAGGTCGAGGACGCCCGCAAGGGAGACGGCACGATCGACATCCGTTTCGTCACCTGCTGCGAGCACGGCGAGGTGACCGCCTGCGGAGTGTCCGACGAGCGTCAGTCGCGCACCCTCTGCCCCGACCAGGCGTCGCACGCTCCGCACGATTGAGCGGATGTCGTCGAACGTTCCGGGCCATCCACCGCCCTCATCGCCGACGCGGCGGTACTCCGGGAGCGCGACGAGAAGGCCCTCCCCCGCGAGCGCCTCGGCAAGCGGGCGCAGGTGCAGGCGATCGTAGCGGCTCCGCCAGAAACCCCCGTGCACGAGCACGACCAAAGCGCGCGCGAGCCCCCGGGGATCATAGACGTCGATAACCCCGGTCTCGCCCGGCGCGTAGCGGACGACTCGGTCGGGTTCGCGAGCGCTTCTGTCGAGAATGTCGGCCATAGCGGCTTCGGCGATCGTGCTCGTCAGCCCAGGCGGGCGCGCAGGCCGGCGGCGATTCGATCGATCGCGATCTCCACCTCCGCGAACGACGTCGAAAGCGGCGAGAGCCCGAGCCGGATGCCCGAAGGCGGCCTGAAGTCGGGAATCACGCCGTCGCGCCAGAGTTCGCCGACCAACTCGCCGAACGCGGGATGATCGATCGTGACGTGACCGCCCCTGACATCTGCGTCGCGCGGCGATGAGAGCTCGACCCCGAACCCTGCTAAGTGTTCGTCGTACAGAGCGATCGCGTATTCGGTGAGCGCGATCGACTTGGCTCGGATCGCTTCGATACCGGCTGATTCTATGAGATCGAGCATGGTCTCCATCCCGAGCATGGCGCTCACGGGAGGTGTGCCGGAGACGAAGCGCCGAATGCCTTCCGCGGGTTCGTATTCACGGCCCATCGCGAACGAGTCGCGCACCCCCATCCAACCCTGAATCGGCTGCTGCGCCGAAGCGATGTGATCGGCCGCGACGTACAGGAACGCTGGAGAACCGGGCCCGCCGTTCAGGTACTTGTAGGTGCAGCCCGATGCGAAGTCGACGCCCCATTCATCGAGCTCGATCGGCAGCACGCCTACCGAGTGGCAGAGATCCCAGACGACGAGACCGCCTGCATCGTGCACGACACGGGTGATCTCTGGAATATCAGCGACGAAACCGGACCGAAACGCGACGTGGCTCAGCAGTACCACGGCTGTGCGCGACCCGACTGCGGCTTCGACATCTGCGACGCTGACGCCGGCGCCGAGCGATACGTCGATCCAGCGCAGTGTCGCGCCGGTTTCTCGTGCGATGCCCTCGGCGACGTAACGATCGGTCGGAAAGTTGCCCCGATCGACGACGATCTCGTCACGCCCGGGCCGAAGCCCGAGCGCCGCACGCACGACTTTGTACAGCGAGACCGTCGTCGAGTCACCTACGATGGTCTGCCCCGGCGCAGCACCCAGCGTCAGGGCACCGATTCTGTCTCCAAGTGCCAATGGCGCCTCGAACCATCCCTCGTCCCAGCCGCGAATGAGGCGTCTCCCCCACTGCTGATCGATGAACGAAGCCCAGCGTTCACCCGCTGCGATCGTGGGCCTTCCCAGCGAGTTGCCGTCAAGGTATGCGGGGATACCGGGGTCGTCGTGGCCGACGAATCGCGTGCGGAACTCGGCCAGCGCATCCGCGGCATCCAGTTCCTCAGCCGTGCGAGTGCCCGTCATCGCCCTACCTCCGTGCGCACTTCGAACAACTCGGGAAAGAACGTGAGCTCGAGTGCTCGGCGCAGGAATTGCACGCCGCTCGAACCGCCCGTGCCGGTCTTGAAGCCGATCGTGCGCTGCACGGTCCGCATATGCCTGAATCGCCACTCCTGGAAGTTGTCCTCGAGATCGACGAGTTCCTCGCACGCCTCGTACGCGTCCCAGTGGTCACGCGCATTGTCGTAGATGTCGCGGAACAGCTCGGTCAGTTCGGGGTCGCTCACGTGCGCTTTCGTCACGTCGCGCTCGAGAATGCGCTCCGGCACCGCGTATCCGCGTCTGGCCAGGTACCGCAGGAACTCGTCGTACAGACTCGGTGCGTGCAAAGCATGCTCGAGCATCGCCTGCCATTCCGGTTCGCCAGCAAAGACCTTCAGCATGCCCGCGTTCTTGTTCCCGAGTGCGAACTCGACGGCTCGGTACTGCGCGGATTGGAACCCGGATGCGTTCGCGAGCGAGCCGCGGAACTGTGCGTACTCGTACGGCGTCAGAGTCGCCAGCACCGACCACTGCTCGATCATGGTCTTCTGGATGTGCTTGACCCGCGCGATCTTCTTCATCGCGTCTCCGAGGCTGTCGGTCGCGAGGCTGCGCATGGCCGCTTGCAGTTCGTGCAGCACCAGTTTGAGCCACAGCTCTGAAATCTGATGCTGAATGATGAACAGCATCTCGTCGTGATGCTCCGGCTCGCTCAGCGGGTGCTGGGCAGTGAGAATCCGGTCGAGGTCTAGGTACGACCCGTAGGTCATCTGTTCTCGTAGGTCCGTGCGGATACCCGGCTCGATGTCCCGGGTGTTGTCGCTTGTGCTCATGCTCTGCTCTTTTCGCTTTCTGCGGAGTGGATTCGTCTTCCGCGTCTGTGAGACGGCCCGGTTGCGCTCTCGGTCATTCAAGGTACTGGATCCAGGCTCGGCCGGCCGCTCCCGGATCAGCAAGGAGCTACCCCTACCGCACCCTGCGGCCGGCCTTGTAGACGCCCGCGATCCGTCTGTGGAGTTCGGCGAAGTCGAACGCATCGCCTGCGACGATGACCAGGTCTGCACGCAGGCCTTCGCGGATCGCGCCGCGGTCGTCGAGTTCCAGCAGCTCCGCGGCCGTGACCGTCGAAGCTCGCAGCACGGCTTCCGGCGTCATACCCGCCTTGCGCATCAGCTGCAGCTCTTCGAGGTTGCCGCCGTGCAGGAACACACCGGAGTCGGTGCCCATTGCGATTTTGACGCCGGCGGCGACGGCGCGCTCGATCATGGCCGCGTGGACGAGCCCCGCCTCACGCGATTTGACGGCGACCGTCTCGGCGACGGGAACGCCGGCGTCGATCATGCGATTCAGCGCCACTGGTGCCGTGAGCGTCGGTACGAGCCAGACATCGTGCTCTCGCATCAGGGCGAAGCACTCGTCATCGGCGAACACGCCGTGCTCGATCGAGCGCACGCCGGCTTTGATCGCGGCGATGATGCCGGGTTTGCCCTGCGCGTGCGCCATCACCGGGGTCTGTCCGGCGCTTGCCTCGCGCATGCACATCTCCAGTTCGTCGGCGGCGAACTGCGCGTGCTTGGGGTCGTCATTCACCGACGAAACGCCGCCGCTGGTGCAGATCTTGATGACATCGGCACCGGCACGCTGCAGTTCGCGCACCCGCTTGCGCATCTCTTCGGGACCATCGACCACCGAGCACGGCCGACCGGGGTGGGGAGGCAGCAGATGGTTGGGAATCCCGCACGGCGTCGTGCCGTCGGCGTGACCGCCGGTCTGGCTCAGGATGGTCACCGAGATCCGCATGTCCGGGCCATCGATCAGTCCCACCTCGACGGCGCGCTTGATACCGGCATCCGCGCCGCCGGCATCGCGCACCGTGGTGATGCCGAGATCGAGGGTGCGACGCAGCGTATCTGCGGCGACGAAGAACTGCAGCGAGAACGGATCGGTCAGCTGTTTCAGCGGATTGAGCCCGTCGAGCACCACGTGCGTGTGGCAGTCGATGAGACCGGGGATCAGGGTATGGCCGGTGATGTCGACGCGCTCGCAAGCGCCGTCGGGTCGCAGATCGCGGCCGACCGAGACGATCCGTTCGCCGTCGAGCAATACCTCGGTGCCTTCCGGCATGAGCGCTTCGCCGTCGAACACCCGACCGTTCTGCAGCAGCGTGCGCATCAGCGTTCCTCACCGCGCGGCAAGAACACGGTCATCGGCCGTGTCGCCGTGTCGAAAGCGCGCCGCCCGCCGACCGCTCCCATGCCGCTGACGC
>DXDC01000393.1 GCA_019115685.1 Candidatus Agrococcus pullicola | reverse complement strand
GCGGGATGCGCATCCCGCGGCGCCATGTATGCGCGCTTCGTCGCCTGCGTTGCGGCTGCGCTGAGTTTCGTTATGCGGTCGGCGATGGTGTGCGCACGCTCCCGTGCGGCGTCCGGTTCGTCCAGGTGGGTTATGAGGCCGGCGGCCAGGCACTCCTGAGCGTCAAGAATCCGCCCCGTCAGCAGCACTTCCGCGGCGAGCGCCTCGCCGACGATCTCTCGCAGTCGCCAGGATGCGCCTGCTCCGGCGATGATGCCGAGGCCCGTCTCCGGGTTGCCGAACTTCGTGGTCGGTGTGCCGATGCGGATGTCGGCGGCGTACGCCAGCTCTGCCCCGCCGCCGAGCGCAAAGCCGTCGACGACCGCGATGACCGGCATGGGGAGCTCGCGAACTCGCATGAATGCTCGCGCGTTGATGCCTTCGAGCGCCTCGTTCGCGCCTCGCTCGCGGAGCTGCGCGATGTCGGCGCCGGCTGCGAAGGTGCCGCCCGCGCCGGTGAGGATGAGCGTCTTCGGTTCGTCCTCCAGCCGCTGGCAGAGCGCGTGCAGAGCATCGATCGTTGCCTGATCGATCGCGTTCTTCTTCTCCGGTCGGTTCAGCGTGGCGACGATGCGGTCGTCGTGCTCTTCGATACGAATGACGTCGCTCATCAGACCCTTTCCACGATCAGCGCCGCGCCCTGTCCGACACCGACGCACATGGTCGCCAGGCCGAGCTTCGCATCCTCGCGCTGCATCCTGCCGAGCAGTGTTACGACGAGCCTGGAGCCGGACGACCCGAGCGGATGCCCGAGTGCGATCGCGCCCCCGTCGCGGTTCACGATCTCCGGGTCGAGGCCGAGGCGTCGTACGCTCGCCAACGACTGGGTCGCGAACGCCTCGTTCAGTTCGACCGCACCGATGTCATCGATCGTGAGCCCTGTGCGCTGCAGGAGCTTTTCGGTTGCGGGCACGGGGCCGAGCCCCATCACTTCGGGAGCGAGACCTGCCGCTGCTCCGCCGACGATGCGTGCCCGCGGTGCCAGATCGAACTGCTCGACGGCGCGTTCGCTCACGACCAGGATCGCGGAGGCGCCGTCGTTGAGGCTCGAGGAGTTGCCGGCCGTGACGACCGAGCCGCCTGCGACCACCGGCCGCAGCTTCGCCAGCACTTCGGCGCTCGTGTCGGCGCGGGGGCCCTCGTCGACCGTGACCGCGCCGCTCCTGGTGCTCACCGCAACGGTTTCCTCAGCGAAGTGCCCCGCCTCGATCGCGGCGAGAGCTCGCTGATGGCTGCGCAGCGCGAAGGCGTCGGCATCCTCACGGGTGATGCCGTCGACGCGTGCGACCTCCTCTGCCGTCTCCGGCATCGAGTAGGTTGCCTTATCGCGCTCCAAGAACTTCGGGTTGACGAACCGCCATCCGATCGAGGTGTCGAACTTCTCACCCGGTTTCGCAAAAGCTCGTTCGGGCTTCGCCTCGACCCACGGGGCTCGGGTCATCGACTCGACACCGCCCGCGATCACGATGTCGGCATCCCCGGCCCTGACCGCCTGCGATGCCATCTGGATAGCGCTCATCCCGGATGCGCACAGCCGATTCACGGTGATGCCGGGGATGTCGTCGGGAAGCCCTGCCAGCAGCGTCGACATGCGAGCGACATTGCGATTGTCCTCACCCGCCTGGTTCGCGCCTCCGAGGATCACCTCATCGATGCGCGCCGGGTCGACTCCTGTGCGAGCAACGAGCTCCGCGATCGTCAAAGCGGCCAGATCGTCGGGCCGAACGGATGAGAGAGCACCGCCGTAGCGTCCTACCGGCGTGCGAACGCCACCTACCAGATACGCCTGGGGCATAAGAACCTCACTGTTCGTCGCTGTGCCAGTTTTATCGACCGATCGTTCAGTAATTATGCCGGTGGTCGCGTGTGTGGCGCAAGCTCGCGCACCGGAGAGCGACATTGTCAGAATCGTCCCCGTGGGCGCGGCGGTGTTGTGACATCGTGCGCCGCTAGAGCTTGATCACCGCACGACTCTGTATCCTCGAACGGTGAGCGTCGCCAAGCTGATTGCAGCGAAGGACACCGCGACGCGCCCATTCGCGATTCTGCCCGCGGCACTGATCTCCTCTTCGGCCGTTCTGCTGTTCTCGATCGAGATCGCTTGGGTCGGCTACATCCTCATGGTGGCAGGGCTGGCGCTCGCGGTCGTGAGCGACCGGATCAGGGCATCCGCCGGGCTTGCGAAAGACCTCCTGCTCATCGCTGTCGCCCTCGCGGCGGTGAGTCTCATTTCGCTCGAGGCCGACATCTCGCCCATGGGAATGCTGCGATTCACGCTGGCTCTCGGAGCGGCGGTCGTGATCCCCTATGCCCTTTCACGTTGGGTGTTCAAAGACCACTTCATCACCTTTCCACTGCGGCTGGAGCGCTGGACGAGTGAGCAGTGGAGCTATCTGGTGGTCGTCATTCTCGCCGCTTACCTGATTCTCCCGTACTACTTCCTCACGAGCGGCGTCTGGCAGAACTGGCCGGCCGTTATCGAATGGCACGAGATCACACGACTGTTCATCGGTGTGAACGCGGTTGGCATCTGGGACGAACTGTTCTTCATCTGCACCTGCTACGTGCTCTTCATGCGGCACTTCCGCCCCTGGCTCGCGAACGTGCTGCAAGCGGCGATCTTCGTCTCGTTCCTATGGGAGCTCGGCTACCGGGAGTGGGGGCCGCTGCTGACGATTCCGTTCGCGCTCGTGCAGGGGCTGGTCTTCACCATCACGCGCAAGAACCTGCTCTACGTCGTTGTTCTGCACTTGCTGTTCGACGCGGTCGTCTTCGCCGTCATCGTGCACGCCCATCACCCGGAGGCGCTACCGATCTTCCCGATCGTCCACGGCTTCTAGTCTGCGCTGTTCCCGTTCACTGCATCGCTCGTACGGTCACAACCGTAGCGCTGGGTCGGGGGCCGGTTCCGCATCAGCGTGGTCCCGACGAGGTGTTTCGGTCATCCGTCGAAGAGTTTGGCGATGGTTTCCGCAGCGCGGTAGTCGTCCCGCACGCTTTCGAGGAGCACCACGTGCGATTCCGCGTGTTCGCTGCGCAGCTCCAGGATGCGCTGGTAGGCGTCCGAGAAGTACCATCTCCGGGCCGCTTCGATCGAGGGAAACGCGATGATCACGACATCCCATGACCATGCGCCCTCCACGACCTCGGGCTGGGTGCCGTGCACCAGCCACTGTCCACCGAAGGGTTCGAATGTCGATTCGATGCGCTCCATGTACTCGCGGATCTCGGCTCCGAGCTGCACGCCGCGCAGATGCCCGACGGCGAAGCCGCGCCGCCCAGTCACTGCGGCACCCTGTCGAGGAAGCCGCGTACGTCGCTGATCTTGCCCTCCTCGTCGAGCACGACGACATCGAAGCCGACGATCGGCGGCTCTTCGCCCTCGGGGCCGAGCCCCCAGGAGAAGCGCAACTGCCGGTGGTGGGCGTCGGTCTCGCGATACTGACTGAAGAAGAAGTCTGGGAACTGCGCGCGTACCGCACCGATGAGTTCGTGCAGGGCGGCGGATCCGGCGATCTCGGCCTGCGGATCGGCGTAGGTGATGTTCTCTGCCCAGTGCTCGGCGATGAGGCGCTCGCGCTCCGCCGCGTCGGCGTTCCACGTTGCCAAGTATGCATCGACGATGTTCTGCATGATGGTTCCTTTTCGATCGTTTCCGAGTCTCGGGGGTTCGAGCTCGTGCCTCGAGTCTGGCGCCGTGCAGTCTTGAACTCCATGACCTCGGAGGTCATGATCGGTCTGTTACGTTGTGCCCATGACGCAGGTCACAGAGGCACCGGGCGTGGGCTCGCTGTTGCGAACATGGCGTGAGCGGCGCCGTTTCAGCCAGCAGGAGCTCTCGAACAGATCGCAGGTCAGCACCCGCCACCTGAGCCGAGTCGTGACGGGGCTGGCGAGACCGACCTCCGAGATGGTGCTGCGTATCGCCGAATTCCTCGATGTGCCGCTCCGTGACCGCAACCGGCTGCTGCTTGCCGCGGGCTACGCGCCCCGGTTCCCGGAGCACGAGCTCGACCATCCGTCGGTCTCCGTCATCATGAGCGGACTGCGGCACCTGCTCGACGCCCACCTGCCTTATCCGGCGCTGCTGCTCGATACGCACTGGGATATCGTCGACGCCAACGCAGCAGTGGATCAGCTGCTGGCAGACTGCGACGCGATGTTGCTCGAGCCGCCCATCAACGTGCTGCGCGTTTCGCTGCACCCGCGCGGGCTCGCGCCCCGGATCCGCAACTTCGACCAGTGGGCCGCGCACCTGTTTCATCAGGTCGCGCGCCGCGCAGAGCACACGCACGATGCGCGGCACTATGAGCTCATCGCCGAGATCGAGTCGTACCTGCCCGGACGTCCGGGGGTGCCCGCTGCGACGGGCCCTGTGCTGCCGTTAGAGCTCGATGTCGGAGACGGCACGCTCCGGTTCTTCAGTGCTTCGGCTCGGCTCGACACGGCCACCGACAGCATCCTCGAAGGTTTGCACCTCGAAACATTCCTGCCTGCCGATGCAGACACCCGTGATGCGCTGCACGCCTGACTCAGGCGGTCAGCGCAGGGAATACGCGCTCTCGGTTGAGAGGAGCCTCGGCGGGGTCGTCGATGCCATCGACGGGATGGATCCAGCGAAGCTCCTCGATTTCGGCCTGCACCCTGGGGCTCGCAGTCGCTGAGGCGATGGCGGATGCCCTGAATACGCTCGCGCGCACCGTCGCGTCGGCCTCGTTGGCGGCTGGGGCATCCCAGGTTCCGAACGGTGCGATGTCCCTCGGTTCGAGCTCGACGCCGAGTTCCTCGTGCACTTCGCGGCGTGCGCAATCGGCCTCGGACTCCCCGGACTCTGGCTTGCCGCCCGGCAGCATGAACATCTCGGTGCCGCGCTTGCGGACCGTGAGCACGGTGCCATCAGGGCGTTGGAAGAGCACGGCTGAAACAGTGATGATGCGCACCGGATCAGCTTAGCGGCCCAAGCCGATGTATAATATGGTGTATGAAACGCACGAACATCTACCTCGATGAGCGACAGACGAAGGAGCTGGATCATCGTGCTGAGATGGAGGGGATTTCTCGGGCCGAACTCGTACGGCGATTGATCGACGCGGGGCTGCGTGAGGCACCGGGGAATCACCGCGCTCTGCAGTCGGCAATAGATTTCTCGTTCGGCGCGATCGCCGTGGATGAAGGTACGAGCCGTGAGGAGGGCGCTCGTGAGGAGCACCTCGAGCAGCTGTGGCGGCTCGAGCGATGATTCTCATAGACACGGATGTGCTGATTTGTCATCTGCGAGGAGTTGAGATCGCGAGGCGGTGGCTGCTCGATGCAGCCGAGAGTGATGCCTTGGCGATCAGTGCGGTTACCGTGACGGAGATCACGGGCGGAATGCGATCGGCTGAACGTCGAGAGGTGTGGGCGCTCCTAGCCGCGCTCGAGGTGATGCCGATTACGGACGCAATTGCTCGGCGGGCCGGAGCATTGCGGCGCGAGCATCGTCGCAGTCATTCGGGTATCGGGATCCCCGACTACTTCATCGCTGCTACCGTGCTGCACCATGGGCTCGAGTTGGCCACGTTGAATACGAAGCACTTCCCTATGATTCCCGAACTTCGAGCGCCGTTCTCGTTATGAGTCGCTACTCGCGCCAGTAGCTCGAGCCGTCCTGCGTGCGATGGATCAGGCCACTATCGAACAGGTCGCGGCGCAGCGCTACCGGATCCCGCCAGAGTTCGCCAAGACGCTCCGTCACCGAGCGCTCATCGAGGCTTTCGCCCTGCGGCAGCGCGCGTGCGGCCGCCCAGCGCATGACGGCCATCCGATCGTCCGGCTTCGCCGGCCAGATCTCGATGCGACCGTCGCGAACGAATCTGTCGACACCGCTCGCCGCCTGCGTGCGTTGCAGGAGGGAGGAGAACGCGTCGACTTCCGACGCAGTGTCGTCGTTGATCGATGCGAGCCCCGCGCGAACGAGTGCATCCAGGTGGCGACGCTCCTTCGAAGTCAGATCGGTGACTGCGAGCGAACCCTCTGCGACGATGCGCGCATAGAGCTTGCGTCTTGCCTCGTCGGCGAGCGTGGCGAGCAATTGCTGCGTGGCACCTTCGCTCATACAGAGATCCGATGGACGAGGCGGGAGAGAATGAGGGCGCTGCGGGTTCGCACAACGCTCTTGGCCGCGCGGATGCGCTCGAGGGCGTCCTCGAGCCCGTGTGCGTCGCGAGCGCGCACGACCACGACTGCGTCGGCATCCCCCGTGACGGTGTAGGCCTCGACGATATCCGGCACGTCCGACAGGATGCGTTTGAGCTCCGGTGGCGAAACGGTGCCGCTGCAGAACAGCTCTACGTACGCCTCCGTCGCGAGCCCCTCGACCTTCGGGTCGATCTGGACCGTGAAACCGGCGATAACGCCCGACTCGACAAGCTTGTCGATGCGCCGCTTCACGGCCGACGCGCTGAGACCCACTTCGTCGCCGATGTCGCCGTAGTTCGCCCTCGCGTTGATCTTGAGGTGGTCGATGATGGCGTAGTCGGTGCGGTCCATGCGCAAAAATCTATTGCCGATCTGCGATGGATGCAAGGATGCGCGGCTCAAGGCGGCATCGTTTGCAACGATGCGTCCCTCGGTCGCATGGGGCTCACTGAACCTCAATTACAGTGGGGATCATGGCGAAGACGCTCGAAGAACGGCTGAAAAGGGTACGTGAGCGCACTGCCGAGCTCGCTACTCGCGACGAATTCTCCGGTGTTCTCCACGTTCAGCGCGGCGAAGAGACGCTGCTGTCTTCCGCGCACGGTATTGCGAGCCGGAGATGGGGTATTCCCGTGCGAGCATCCACCCGGTTCGACATCGCATCGGTGACGAAAGTTCTCACAGCAATCGCGGTCCTGCAGCTGGTTGACGCCGGACCGCTGGGGCTCGACGACCGCATCCATGACTACGTCGAACTGACCGACAGCGCCATCCATCCGAATGTCACTCTGCGTCAGCTGCTTTCCCACACGTCTGGGATCGGCGATGATGCCGACGAGGAGGCCGGCGAATCGTACGAAGCGCTCTGGCAGGAGCGGCCGAACTACTCGGTGACCGAAACGCAAGATTTTCTACCGCAGTTCGTGCACAAACCCGCCAACTTCGCCCCCGGTGAGGGGTGCCGGTACTGCAACGTCGGCTACATCCTACTGGGGCTCGCGATCGAGAACGTCACCGGGGAGCGGTACCGCGACGTCGTCCGCCGTGCGGTGATGGAGAAAACGGGGATGCGCGACTCCGGTTTCTTCGACATGCGCCACGCGGTCAAGGATGTCGCCGAAGGATGGGAGCCGGTTCGCTCCTCAGCCGAGGGACCGATCGAGGCCTGGCGGCAGAACATCTACTCGTACCCGCCAATCGGATCGCCGGACGGAGGTGCGCACGCGACCGCTGCCGATCTCGTACGGATGCTGGACGCCGTGCTGCAGGGCCGCATCCTGTCGACAGAGTCGACCGCTATGTTTCGCAGTCCGCAAGCACTGCACCACAGGGTCGACAACCCCGAACCGGGCGGGACTGCCGAGCTCCACTACGCGTTCGGGCTCGAGATTGAACTCGACGCCCACGGTCGCATGAGGTCGTTGTACAAAGACGGCATCAACACCGGTGCGAGCGCCATCGTGCGGCACTACCCGGCAGGCGATAGGCCGGGCATCACCCTGGCCGTCGTGGCGAATTCCGAGGACGCCGCCTGGGAGCCGGTGCGGCTTCTCGACGACGCGATTATTGGCTTCGGTTCAGACAGGGCGTAGACTACAGCCGCCCGTGCTCTGAGCCGGGCGTGCTGACGACGGAGTGCAGGAGAGACGCAAATGGTGACGATTCACGATGTGGCGAAACTGGCATCGGTTTCGCCCGCCACCGTGTCCCGCGTACTGAGCGGAAAGGCCGTGAACGCAACGTTGACCGAGCAGGTGCGCGTTGCCGCAGAGCAGCTCGGTTACCGCCCGAATCGCAGGGCGCAGTCGTTGCGCAGTAGGAGGTCCAAGCTAGTCGGCCTGATCATCCCCGACATCGAGAACCCGTTCTTCACCGCGATCGCGCGCGGCGTCGAAGACGCGTTGGAGCCGGAGGGGTACTCGGTCGTCCTGTGCAACTCTGATTCCGATGTCGCGAAGGAGACCCGCTACATAGAGGTCGCCGTCTCCGAGGCCATGGCCGGTGTCGTCATCGCACCCGCGTCAGCCGGCACTGATCTTGCACCGCTGCTCGACCGAAACAGCGCGGTCGTGGTCATCGACCGAGACCCCCTCACCGTCGAAACCGACGTGGTGGTGCTCGCCGATCGAGAATCTTCCTCCGCGCTCGTCCGCGAACTCATGTCGCGTGGATACGAGCGCATCGCCTGCATCACGGGCCCGGCAGATGTCGAGACATCGGTTCGTCGCAGCGAAGGCTGGCGGGACGCCCACCGCGACCAAGGGCGCCCCGTGCCAGAAGACCTCCTGGTGTTCAGCGACTACCGGTTTTCCGGCGGTCGCGAGGCGATGCACCGGCTGTATGCGGCATCCCATCCGTCAGACGCGGTCTTCGTGGCCAACAACCTCATGGCGGTCGGCGTCATCGAGTCGATGCGCGAGCACGCTGAGGAGCGAGCGCTCGCGATCTTCGGTGCCCTGCCGCGTGGCGCCGAACGACCGAGCGAGTGCCTGATCGCGGATGCCCCGGGCCGTGAGCTCGGAAGGGTCGCGGCTCGCAGGCTGTTGGGTCGCATCGGTGACGCGTCGACGCCCGTGCGGCGTGACGTACTGCCGGTTTCCCTGCTCGGGTAGTCGCGCCTCGAGCTCCGGTTGCGCCAGAAATCGTTTTCTGACAACCTTGCGCTAACAAGGAGGGGCCATGCTTGAGGAAGCGCGACGTGCAACGATCGGTGTTGACGTTGGCACATCGAGCACGAAGGGCGTTCTCACTACGCTCAATGGAACACTCCTGGCGCAGACCGTCCGAGAACACACTGTCGCTAACCCCAGGCCTGGGCATT
>DXDC01000392.1 GCA_019115685.1 Candidatus Agrococcus pullicola | reverse complement strand
ACTCACCGGTTTCGTGCAGCATGACTTCTCCGCGCGCAACGTAGGTCAGCCCCGGTTCAAGACCCCAGTACGAGAGGTCGTCCCGCAGCGTTGCACCCTCGGGGTCCAACAGCTGTTCCCCGGTGCGCAGGTTGTAAGCGTAGGTGTCGATCTCCGGACGGTAGACCGTTTGGCCCTCGTCCTCGATATCGGCATGCGCCGCCACTTGAACACCGCCCATGGAGAGATACTCGAAGACCACGATCACCGCACCGAGCAGCTCGCCCTTGGGAATCGTGAAGGTCAGTTCTATCTCGCCGTTCGGTTCCTCGGGCACGAAGGCGATCGAGTTCGTGATCCCCGTTGGTTGCCCGCCATCGTCCGTGCGGAGCATCAGCTCGCCCTCGATCGTGTACGTCTGGCCGACGTGCAACCCCGAGTAGCTCACGGTGTCGATCACGGTTGCCTCACCGAACTCCGGCAGGAAGTGATCCCCGTCTTCACCGTCCACGGCGGTCGTTCCGAGATCCGGCCGGTACACCGTCTGGTGACGGTCCGTGATGTCCGCGTGAGCGGCGATCAGTACGTCATCCCGGTAGAGCTCTTCGAACACCACGATGACCTCGCCGACGAGTTCGGAGGCAGGGATGCTGAACCGCAGTTCCACGGACCCGCTCGGGTGTTCGGGAGTGAAGGTCTCGGACGCGGTAATCCCGGTCGGAACGGCCTCATCGTCGGCGTTCCAGATCATCAACTCACCTTCAACGGTGTATTCGTGTCCCGGCTCGAGCCCGGAGTAGCTGACAAGGTCGACGACCGTGACATCGCCCTCGGGGTCGAGGTAGTCGCTGCCGTTGCCGTCGTCGGCCGAAGTGCCGATACGGGGGCGGTACACCGTCTGGAACTCGTCTTCGATGTCCGTGTGCTCTGCGATCAGGGTTTCGCCGTGGAAGAGACGCTCGAACACGACGATGGTTTCACCGTCCAGCTGCCCGTCAGCAACGGTGAAGGTCAGATCGACCGTGCCGCTCGAAGTGGTCGGAGTGAATTCCTCCTCCGCGGTGATTCCGGTGGCCTGAGCGTTGCCGTCCTCGTCGCGGGCCATCAGTTCGCCCTCGAGCCGGTAGGTCTCGCCCACGTGCAGACCGGCGAAGTTGACCGTGTCTACTATAACCGCTTCTCCGGTTTCTGGCAGGAGCTTGCTACCGTCATCGCTGACGGCCGTCGTGCCGATGAAGGGTCGGTAAACCGTTTGGCCGCGGTCCTTGATGTCCGCGTGGGCCGCAACGCTGATGCCACCGTGGAAGAGTTCCTCGAACACGACGATGACTTCGCCCACGAGGTCGCCGGCATCAATCGTGAAGCTCAACGTTTCCTCACCCTCGGGAGAGGACGGGACGAAGGTCTTGGAAGCGGTGATTCCGGTCGGGATCGCCACGTCACCGTCGCCGCGAATCATCAATTCACCCTGGAGCTCGTACTCCTCACCGGGAATCAAACCGGCATAGGCGACGGTGTCGATAACCGTGACCTCTCCCGTCGGGTCAAGGTACTTGTCGCCGTCCTCGGCATCCAAGGCGGTTGTGCCGATGCGGGGTTTGGCAGCCCACGAGACCGCAGCTGTCGCCTCCCTCGTAGTTTGGCCCGAGCGTGCGATCATGAACGTCTGGTTGCGAGGTGACGTGTTGCTCACGAGCAGTCCCGTGGTTTCCGGACCGGTCACCGTGCCGCTCAGCGTGACACTCCCGGCGGGCGCATCGAGCGGAATATCGAGGAAGAGCTCTACTCCGGTTGGCGCCGCTGCCAGATCCACCGGCGATCCCTGGGAGTCCACGAGCGCAATGGGCGCATCCACGTCGGTCTCGAGGTCGACGGCAACCGTTGCCTCACTTGCATCGATGACGATTGGGCCGACGAGCTGACCGGCCGTCCCTTCTCCGCTCGGCACCGTCATCTCGATCACGGGTCCGGAGGTTTCGGGCCGACCGGTGTTGACGTCACTCAGCATGAAGTCATACACGGCCTGTACGCGTGCGACAGAATCTGGGCTGTGGTTACCCGCCAACCCTGCAAATTCGAAATCGTCTGTAAGGTGCCAAATGGCGCTCTGGGTTCCGGAGATCGCTTCCTGTTCCGTTACATCCGATATCCCCGTGATGGCGCTGAACTCCTCGAGCGATACCAGTGGGTAGCTGTTGTACACCATCCAGGCGACACGTTCGCGAACCTCCTGCGACTCGGCGAAGTTGTTCGTGCCCGGGAAGGAGTCCCAGCCCCCGACGTGACCGGGAACCCCGAATTGCGCCGACACCCGCAGTTCGACACAGTAGGCGAGCTGCAGGGCATCCGGACCGGTCCAGACGGGAAACAGCCGCGTTGCGGTCGATCCTTCGTCGGCGCCGATGACGGTGTGGCCGCTCGCCGCGTCTCCGGATTGCCCGATCACCGGATATCCGGGCGGAAATTCGGGAGTCGCGTTGGCATTCGGAGCGCCCAGCATGCCGACGCTCAGCACGACGGCGAGCATTGCGGCAACGAGCGATCCCAACAGTGTTTTCGGTTTTCTCAGTCTTGTATCCAGCATGATCACCACGCTAGAAACGCGCAGAACATCTGCCACTAGCCTTCGGCGTTAGGATCTGACTGCGACCGGCTAGGTATGACTGGAAAGCGGCTAGGTTGCCGACGAGGAGGGGCTAGGGATTCACCGTAACGCCCTACTCCTCGCGCTTCGCGTTGACCCTCCCCGTGTATCGCCCGAAAGGCAGCTTCGAGACTCGGTCTGCCTCCTGATGTCGCGCAATATCGCGTTGCACGAGGACGTCGAGTGCGCGAGCGCGGTCAGCCAGGATTGCGCGTTGCTGCTCTTGCGGGAGTCGGGCGAACAAGGACTCTACCGCGCGGATACGGCCACGACGATAACCGGTGAAGGAGAGGATCGACATGATGAGCCCTCCGACGACAAGCGCCAGATACGCCCACATTGCGATCATGAGCTCGCCGAACCCGTCATAGATGTTGATTGCGAGGAACACCACATTGATGATCGCGCCTGTCGTCACCGTAACCGCCAGTGCCTGTGACGCGAGGCGCCAGTGCCGCTGTACGCTGCGCACCACAGTGTTCGTGACGACGAGAATGAGCCCGACGATCGCGCAGAGCAGAGCAATCGTGAGCCGCGACCCCACGTTGGTGAAGTTCACCGTATCGAACTCGTAATTGGATCCGCTCCCGTTCGTATAGGAGAGTGTTCTGCCGAACCACGCCGTAGGCGCGACCATAAGAGCGCTGAAGATGAGCGCAGCGAGGCCCACGCACGGGAACAGCCACTCCTCAAGGATGTGCGCGAATCCGCCTTTTCGAAACGCACTGTCTCGCGAACCCTTCGGGAGATTTTCAACAGCGAGCGCGTGGACCACCTCGGGGATGCCCCTCGCTGCCTCGCGTTCGACATCGGCCAGCTGCGGGCTGGGGTGGTTCATCGCCCAGTACGCTGCTGGCGAGTGGTGTGTTGGGGCTTGCTGTTGCATCGCTCTCCATGGTGGGGCGTCTTGCTGTGGGCGACCCTAATGTGCTCTGTACGCGACAATGAAATTCACTACATTCTCGAGGCAGGAAGCGGTTGGCGAGCCCGCGTGCAAGGATCACTATCGTCCATGCCGCTAGGCCCACCAACGTCGGAGATCAGGCCGCCCTAGAGTCCAACAGGGCTACAACTTGGGTTCACGCTCGTAGCATTGCCACCGCTTACAAGGCGCCAGTATCCCCCGCCATACCCGTTGTTTTGCATGTCGACGATGTTTCTCGATGAACTAGCGGGCGCGTGATACAGAGGAGATCCGCCATTTTCATTCCAGTCTCCCGGTGCCCAGGAATTCGCCGCTTCGGGGCTGATTCTCGCAGTGAGACGACCATAGTCAGACCCACACCCGTGCGTCTGCGCACCCGAGTCATATGCAGCTTGTGCCGGAACTATGCCGACGAAGAGCGCCAATGCTGCTGATGCGGCTGCAACAAACAGCACTTTTTTTGCTCATGTGAAACTCCCTTGTTCCCTTCGAGATTGCTCTCGGCCGTCACGATAGCAACAATTTCTTTACATGGCATCAAAGCATTGCCTCGGGAATCGTTTCGATGCCGCTCGTGAATGCAGTTACTCAACTATGCCTCGCACAGCTCAGGGTTTCGGTGCTCGCGCCACACAGGCGCGAATTATCCACAAATAGACGAGGCTGAAGCGCAGACGCCGTCATCACCCAAGTAGTTTCGAACCTCACCGTCAGTGCTTGCGCACCCTGTCGGACAGGGGAAGAATGGAGGAATGTACATGAGCCCGGAGACGATTGCCATCGTGATTTCCACGGTGGGAGCGGTACTCACGCTCTTCGCCGGGCTCGGCGCCATGCTCGCCTGGGTGCACAAGAACCTCAAAGCCGATACAGCGACAGCCTCGGCAGCGGTCAGAAGCGAGATGCTCGTGCGTTTCGACAGAATCGACGAGCGCTTCGCCATGGTCGATGCACGGTTCGACAGAATCGACGAGCGCTTCGAGAAAGTGGACGAACGTTTCGACAAGATGGACGAACGTTTCGACAAAGTTGACGAGCGCTTCGAAAAAGTCGGCGCTGAATGTAAAGAAGTCCGGTCCGAACTCGAATCTGTCAAAATCTCTGTGGCAAGGATCGAAGGGCCGCTGCCACGATTCTTACCCACGACCCGTCGGTAATTGGATTGCTTCGCGAGCGATCGCAACACAACTCTCAAGATGGATTAAGTCCCATAGCGTGTGAGCGCGCCCCCGCGCGAACGTAGTTAACCCGAAACTAACCTCTGTAGTTGGGAGCCTCAAAACCCGCGCTGGAGCACTAGAGAGGCAGCCATTTCTGGCTGCCTCGGGCGACGCCAGCGTGTGAGCGCGTCCCCGCGCGAACGTAGTAAACCCGAAACTAGCCTCTGTAATTGGGAGCTTCCGCGACCATCTGCACATCGTGCGGATGCGATTCCTTGAGACCCGCTGCGGTGATCCGTACGAAGCGGCCTTTGTCCTTGAGCTCCTGCACTGAGCGGGCACCCGTGTAGAACATCGACTGCCGCAGTCCGCCGGTCAGCTGGTAAAGCACGGTCGCGACGTTGCCCTTGTAGGCCACCTTGCCCTCGATGCCCTCTGCGATGAGCTGGTCGTCGGTGGCGACGTCTGCCTGGAAGTAGCGGTCGCGCGAGTAGGAGGTCTTCTTGCCTCGTGTCTGCATCGCTCCGAGTGACCCCATGCCGCGGTAGGTCTTGAACTGCTTTCCGTTCACGAAGATCAGCTCGCCGGGCGACTCGTCGGTGCCCGCGAGCAGGGAACCGAGCATGACCGATGATGCGCCGGCGACGAGGGCTTTCGCGATGTCTCCCGAGTACTGGAGGCCGCCATCCGCGATGACGGGCACTCCCGAGTCGTATGCGGCCTTGGCAGCTTCGTGCACAGCCGTCACCTGCGGCACGCCGACACCCGAAACGACGCGTGTCGTGCAGATCGAACCGGGCCCGACTCCTGCCTTCACGGCATCGACGCCTGCATCGATGAGTGCGGAAGCCCCCTCGTAGGTAGCGATGTTACCGCCGATGACGTCGATCCCCGCGAACCCGGAGTCCGACTTGATGCGCTGCACGATGTCGATAACGCCCTGGCTTTCACCGTTCGCAGTATCGACGACGATGATGTCGGCACCGGCCCCCGCAAGCGCTTCTGCACGTTCGAACGCGTCTCCGAAGAATCCGATCGCGGCGCCGACTCGGAGACGCCCCTGAGCGTCCTTCGTCGCGTTCGGGTGCTGCTCGACCTTGTCGAAGTCGCGCAGGGTGATGAGGCCGGTGAGCCTGCCGGTGTCGTCGACGAGCGGCAGTTTCTCGAGCTTCGAACGGCGGAAGATCTCGAACGCGGTTTCGCGGCTTGACCCTTTCGGCGCCGTCGTGAGGTTCTCGCTCGTCATAACGTCGCGCACCAGCGTCGACTCGTAGTCCTCGCGCTCGACGAACCGCATGTCTCGGTTCGTGATGATGCCGACCAGCACGCCGCCCTCATCCACGACGGGGAGGCCGGAGACACGGTATTCACCGCAGATGCGGTCGACATCGGCAACCGTTGCATCCGGGCGGGTCGTGACGGGGTCGGTGATCATGCCCGACTCCGTCCGCTTGACGCGATCGACCATGGAGGCCTGGTCGGCGATGGACATATTGCGGTGCAGGATGCCGATGCCCCCTGCGCGAGCCATGGCGATCGCCATGCGGTGCTCGGTCACGGTGTCCATGGCACTGGACAGGATCGGCATGTGGAGATCGATATTCCGAGTCAACCGCGTAGCCGTGTCGGCTTCGGACGGGATAACGTCCGTTCGACCGGGCAGCAGCATGACATCGTCGTACGTCAAACCAGTGAATTCGAACGGGTCGCGCATCGTCATTGCTCAATGGTATCGAGTTGTAACCATTTCTGGCTTCGCCGACAGCGAAGGGCAGGTATATTCATTGACCAAGTGAAACACGATTCACTTGCATCCACAGCGCGACGAGACCATCGGTCGTTCTTGTCGGGCCCTGCATAGCCTACGGAGGACACGTGAAACTAGCAGGCCCTAGGACCCTTTTGCGTCCTATTACCGCGTGGCTAGGTGCTGCACTCGTTGCAGTCCTACTGCTATTCGGAGTCGGAATCGCTACTGCCCAGGCAGGCCCCCCACCGGATGCCGGGCCAGCGCAGATCTCCATCACAGACGATGATGGCGACGACGACTATGTGTACTCGTTCGGCGGAACGATGCGAGACGAAGATCGAGAGCCCTTGGTTGGCGTCGAGATCATCGTCTCCGGCAACGGCTTCGAGAACTCGGGAGAGACGGACGACAGCGGCGCCTGGCGCGTCGGCGTACCCGATCCCGGCACGTACACGGTGACCATCAACACCGACACGCTGCCGGACGGCGTGCAGTTGCGCGACCCGGCACACGAGTCGCGTGAGTTCGAGATCAGCGCCGGCTCCCAGCAGCAGAGTGTGCTGTTCGGGTTCGGCGACCCGGGTGAGACTCAGACGACGCCGACAACAGAGCCGTCAGAGACCGACAGCGAGTCGGATGCGCCTGCTGACGACGAGGAAATCCCCGTAGCGACCGAACAGCAGCGGGGCCAGGGTTTCATGGCCGGCCTCACTCAGCGGGCAATCAACGGCGCCATCTTCGGACTGATGCTCGCTCTCGCCGCGATCGGCATCACCTTGATCTTCGGCACGACGGGCGTCAACAACTTCGCTCAGGGTGAGATGCTCACCTTCGGCGGCGTGATGTTCTACTTCACGACCACGATCTGGGGATGGCCGTTCGTCGTCGCCGTCGCAGCTACGCTGCTCGCCTGTGCGTTATTCGGCTGGCTCAACGACGCGGCGCTCTTCAAACCCTTGCGAAAACGAAGGGTGGGCCTCGTGCAGGTGCTGATCGTCACGATCGGCCTCTCGATCCTGCTGCGGTACCTCTACCAGTTCATCGTCGGCGGTGGCACGAACCAGATCTCGGGCGTGAGCCGCGGTGCTCCCATCACGATCGGCCCGGCCGTCGTTTCGACGTCCGTGCTGATCTCGGCGGGAATCGCCATCCTGGTACTCATCGGTGTCGCGTTCTTCTTGACCCAGACGCGCATCGGTAAGGCAACGCGAGCGGTGAGCGACAATTCATCCCTCGCGGCTGCATCCGGTATCAACGTCAACCGCGTCATCCGCATCGTCTGGACGATGGCCGGGCTCCTCACTGGCCTCGGCGGACTGCTGTACACGTACTTCATCGGTGGCGCGATCAGGTGGGACACCGGGTTCCAGATCCTGCTGCTCCTGTTCGCGGCGGTCACGCTCGGCGGGCTCGGAAGCGCGTTCGGGGCCCTCATCGGAGCACTCGTGATCGGCATCGTGACCGAAGTCTCAACGCTCTGGTTGCCTGCGGACGTTCGCTACGCGGTCGGCCTGTTCATTTTGATCCTTGTGCTGCTGTTCAGACCACAAGGAATTCTGGGCCGCAAGGAAAGGATCGGCTGACATGGATATCCTCACTCCCTTCCTCTTAGCATTCGTAGACTCGACGAGCGCAGCCTTCGCGCTGGCAGCGATCGGCCTCGGCGTGCACTTCGGCTACGCGGGCCTGCTGAACTTCGGCCAGGCCGGATTCATGGCCATCGGCGCATACGGTTTCGCGATCTGGACGACGATGGCAGCTCCGACCACCAACTGGGGATGGCCGCCGGCGGCGTCCTTCATCTCCGCGGTCATCGTCGGACTGGTCGCAGCGTCGATCTACGCGTTCGTACTCGGTATTCCGACGCTCCGCCTCCGCGGAGACTACCTCGCCATCGTGACCATCGCGGCGGCGGAGATCGTGCGCTACACCGTGCGCACAACCGAGCTGACACCCATCACGGGTGGATCGCAGGGCCTGACCGGTGCGGCGATCAAAACGGACATCCAGGCGATCAACCCGTTACCACCCGGCCAGTACGGTTTCTGGATCTTCAACGCCGGCGCCTACGACACCTGGATCCGCATCCTCGCATGGGCGCTCGTGGCGATTGCGCTCGTCGTGGTCTGGATGCTCTTCCGCAGCCCCTGGGGTCGTGTCGTCAAGGGCATTCGTGAAGACGAAGACGCTGTGCGCTCGCTCGGCAAGAACGTCTTCAACTACAAGATGCAGGTGCTGATCCTCGGTGGTGTGCTCGGTGCGCTCGGAGGCATCATGTACGTGATGCCTAGAGCGCTGCAACCGGACTTCTTCGCAGCGCCGACAACGTTCTATCTCTGGACAGCGCTGCTGCTGGGCGGCGCAGCAACGGTCTTCGGTCCGGTGATCGGAGCGATTCTGTTCTGGGCGACGCTGAACGGTGTGCGAGCGGTGATCCGGCTGCTGCACGACGTCGGCGTCTTCGGTGACATCACAGCCACACAGGCAGCGCAGCTCGCGTTCGTCTTCGTCGGCTTCGCGCTGATCCTGCTGGTGGTGTTCAGACCGCAAGGAATATTCGGTAATAAGAAGGAGCTGTCGTTCAATGTCTAAGCTCACAGCATCCGATCTCGTCGTCGGTGACCCCGCACCCGGGGTTCCGAAGAAGGATCCTGTCATCGTCGCAGACGGCGTCACCCGCCAGTTCGGCGGTCTCAAAGCAGTGGATGTCGCGCACCTCGAGGTGCCCCGTCACGCGATCACAGCGCTCATCGGCCCCAATGGTGCCGGTAAGACCACGCTGTTCAACCTTCTGACGGGCTTCGACAAGCCCGACTCCGGAACCTGGTCGTTCGACGGCAAGAACCTTGCGGGCATCCCGTCCTTCAAGGCCGCGCAGAGCGGCATGGTCCGGACTTTCCAGCTGACGAAGAGCCTCGCGCGACTCACCGTGCTCGAGAACGTGCTGCTTGGAGCCGCGGGCCAACGAGGAGAGAGCTTCTGGGCATCCTTCTTCCCGCCGATCTGGAGCAAACAGGAGAGCGAGAATCGCGACAAGGCGATGGACTTGCTCAAGCGCTTCAAACTCGATGCGAAGAAGGATGACTACGCGGCATCCCTGTCCGGCGGGCAGCGCAAGTTGCTCGAAATGGCACGCGCACTCATGAGCGACCCTTCGCTCGTGATGCTCGATGAGCCGATGGCGGGCGTCAACCCTGCGCTGACGCAGTCGCTGCTCGAGCATGTGCTGGGGCTCAAGGAAGATGGCATGACCGTGCTGTTCGTCGAGCACGACATGCACATGGTTCGTCACATCTCCGACTGGGTCGTCGTCATGGCCGAGGGCAAGATCGTGGCCGAGGATGTCCCGGAGGATGTCATGAAGAATCAGGCCGTTATCGATGCCTACCTGGGCGCACACCACGACACCGACCTCGGTTCCATTACCGGTCAGCTCGACATGGAGGCCGCGCTGAAGCAGGAACTCGGCGGAGAGAACGTCGGTTCCATCGCCGACGCCGAGCGCTCCGAAGAATCTACGACGTCGTCAAAGGAGGGTGAACAATGAGTGATCGAGTTCTCGAGACCAAGGAACTCCATGCCGGGTACCTTCCGGGTGTGAACATCCTCAACGGCTGCTCGATTTACGCCGACGAGGGTGAGCTCATCGGCATTATCGGCCCTAACGGAGCCGGCAAGTCGACATTGCTGAAGGCCGTGTTCGGTCAGGTGAATGTGCGCGAGGGCTCGATCGAGCTGAAGGGCGATGACATCACGGGGCTCTCCGCCGACAAACTCGTCAGCAAGGGCGTCGGCATGGTTCCGCAGACCAACAATGTCTTCCCGACGCTCTCGATAGAGGACAATCTGCGCATGGGCGCCTTCCAATCGCCCAAGCTGTTCGATGAGCGCTTCGAATTCGTTGCGTCGCTGTTCCCCGAACTGGCGAAGCGTCGCAAGCAGCGCGCCGGAGGCCTCTCCGGTGGTGAGCGGCAGATGGTCGCGATGGGCCGTGCGCTCATGATGGACCCGGCTGTGCTGCTGCTCGACGAGCCGAGTGCGGGCCTTTCACCCGTGAAGCAGGACGAAGCATTCCTGCGCGTCTCCGAGATCAACAAGCAGGGCGTGACCATCGTGATGGTCGAGCAGAACGCACGTCGCTGCCTGCAGATCTCCCATAGGGCGTACGTGCTCGACCACGGCAAGGACGCCTACACGGGGTCGGGCCGGTCGATGCTCAACGATCCGAAGGTCATCGAACTCTACCTCGGTACCCTCGCTACGGATGTCGAGACGAAGGCGAGTGACGCCGCTGCGGCAGCAGAGGCCGCGGCCGCTGCGGTGAGTGCATCGGAGGAATCGGATACCAGCGCGGTCGACAGCGTCGAAGCCCCGGACAGCACCGAAGGAGAGAATAAGTCGTAACTCGTCGTTCGCCGTTTGGCGCAGCACGAGCATCGCGTATTCAGGAGGCCCGCTCAGCCATTGGCTTGGCGGGTTTCCTCGTTCTTGTCGACCGCCTTCTGCGCCCTCCAGCTCGGTGCGTACCCAATGTCGGGAGAACTGCCCGGTGTGACCGGATGTCGGGCCAACCTCCCGACACTCGGGAAAATCCATACATTGGGAACAGTCAAGCCCAGACACTCGAGCCCAAACATCGGAGCCCAAACATCTGCTCTGCCACGGCATCTATCCCTGTGCCGAATGTCGGGAGAATCAGCCCACATGACCCAATGTCGGGCCAATCTCCCGACATTGGGGAAAGTCCATACATTCGGCACACCCGCCCGCTCCGACGTAGCCATCCCAGCCACCGAGCGCGCCCGCAGATCGACCGACCCCTGAGCCGTCGCCCCTGCCCTCCTGCACGAACACGAACATACCGCTGCAGCAGAATCCAGAGAGCTGCCCACCGTTAGCTGCACGGTCCCCCACCGTGAAACAT
>DXDC01000391.1 GCA_019115685.1 Candidatus Agrococcus pullicola | reverse complement strand
AGCCGCTCTCGCGCGCATCGATGATGAACCGCTCGTCGGCGATCGTCACCACGTCACCCGGTGCGGCACCAGCGTCGCGCTCCTGCGCGTAGCGAGTGCCAAGCTGACCGGCCGGGAGACGAACGAAGTCTACGGTGATGCCCGGGTACGCCTCCTCGAATGCGGCGGGTGCCTCGTTGGGTGCCGACGAGTACCAGGTCACCGAGCCCTCTTCGAGCGCGGCCTCGTAGAGGGCGTCAACTTCGCTATTCGATGGGCCTGCCGCCTCGTTCGGCGCAGGCTCGTCACTCGCACAGCCCGCGAGGACGACGGCTGATGCGAGCATGACCGCGAGGGAGGCCCCTGTGCGAATTCGAATCATGATGATATTCCTTTCAGAGCGACGAGAGCGTCGCGTCATTCAGTTCAGAAAGCAGAGTGGTTCCGTAATCTCCCGCTCGGAATGCAGCTGAGTGGAGCAACCGACGCAAGAGCGGAAGATTCTGTTTCGGCCCTTCGATGACGAAGTCGGCGAGGGCGGTCTCCGCCTTATCGAGGGCCTTCTCGCGGGTGGAGCCCCACACACAGACCTTTGCCAGAAGCGGGTCGTAGAAGTGGGTGACGACGTCGCCCGCTGCATAGCCTGAATCGACGCGGACGTCGCCCTGCGGTTCGATCCACTCCGAGATCGTTCCGGGCCCCGGACGGCAGGTGTCGGGATCCTCGGCGTACACGCGGAATTCGAACGCATGGCCTCTCGATGCCAACGCATCGGGGTCGAACCCCGGCCAGTCCTCGCCAGCCGCGATCCGGATCTGAGCCTCCACGAGATCCACGCTGAAGACGAGCTCGGTGACCGGATGCTCTACCTGGAGTCGAGTGTTCATCTCCAGAAACGAGAACTCGCCTGAGTCCCGATCGAGCAGGAACTCGACCGTGCCGGCACCTCGATAATCGATTTCCGAGGCGACAGTGATGGCGGCCGCAACCATCTCGGCGCGAACATGAGCTGGGAGTCCGGGAGACGGGCTCTCTTCGACGAGTTTTTGGTGGCGGCGTTGCACCGAACAGTCGCGCTCGCCGACAGCCAGAACGCGGCCGTCGTTCAGGCCCATGACCTGAACTTCAACGTGACGAGCGCGCGTCGTGAAGCGTTCGAGCAGGATGCTCGACTCGGCGAAGAGGGATCTGCTCCTGTTCACCGCGGTCGTCCAGACTGTCTCGAACTCCGCATCGTTGGTGGCGATGCCCATGCCGATCCCGCCGCCACCGCCACTGGGCTTCACCATAATCGGATAACCGAGCTCGACGGCGTGCGGAAGCGCATCCGTTGCGCTCATCAGCGGCAGAGTGACACCGGACGCGATCGGGACTCCGGCGGCGGCAACCATCGACTTGGATTCCGCCTTGTCTCCCATCGCGGAGATCGCATGAGGAGACGGCCCGATCCACCCCAGGCCGGCATCTGCCACCGACTGCGCGAACGCGGGGCTTTCGGAGAGGAAGCCATAGCCCGGATGGATGGCGTCAGCGCCGGATTCCTTTGCTGCCGCGAGTAGCCGACCCACGTCGAGATAGGACGTTTGCGCCGGGGCGGGACCGAGCCGGACCGCATCGTCGGCCCGGCGAACGTGCATCGCTCCGACGTCTGCGTCCGAGTACACCGCAACAGACTCGATCCCGAGACGACGACACGTGCGGATGATTCGACACGCAATTTCTCCTCGATTGGCGATAAGGATTCGTTTGAACACCGCCGCGGCCTCCAGTCAAGCGATTGATGGGCAGACCCGCGCAGGGAAATCCTGGACGACTCTGTACAGGTGGGAAATCTTTGTCAGTCTCAACGAGTGCAGAGCCGGGGCGCAAGATTAGGATGCCTTGAGGGGTGATAGGAGAATCCAACCATGCGAGTCGACCAGCTTCGGTACGTTGCGACTGTGATTGCCTCGCGCTCGATGCGCCAGGCCGCGCGGGAACTTGGGATCACGCAGCCTTCGCTGAGCCAACAGATCCAACGGCTGGAAGAGGATCTCGGTGTCGTGCTTTTTGTGCGTGGCTCGACCGGGGTGAACCCCACCTCTGCGGCGGAGTTGTTGGAACCACATATCCGCGCAATGCTCCGCGCTGAGCGTACAATTCGACAGGCCGCAAGCTCGATCAGTACCGCCACTGTCGGACGCGTGCGCATCGGCGCCGTGCCGACCGCGTGCCGCACACTACTCCCGAACGCGGTGCGGCAGTTCCGCAAGGATCACCCGAACATCGAATTCGAGGTGACGGAGTTGGGAAGCCACCAGGTCTGGGAAGGGGTGACGAACGCCGATTTCGATCTCGGTCTCATCTCACGTGTTGCCTCAGATGCGCCGCTCAGCTCGGTCACCACGGTGGACCTGACCGCGAGTCAAGCTGTCATGTGTGTGCCGACAGACCACCCGTTGGCGCACACGCAGGTCATCACGCCCGATGATCTCGTGGGGGAACCGCTCATCGTTTTTCAACGCGGGTTCCTCCTGCGTCGCATCTTCGACGAGATGAACTCCGACGACAGGCTCACGGCGATCTTCCACACGGCAAGTATCGACACCGCTCGGGCGCTCGTGTCAGCTGGCGTCGGGCTTGCGGTGCTCCCCGAGATCGGGATCCCCGCCGATGATATCGCGCACGGCAAGTACCGCGTCATTCCGCTCGACATCACACTGTCAGCGACGCTTACGGCCGCAATTCGGCGCACGGATGAATACCCATCGCCCCCGGCCTTGGGCCTTCTCAATATCCTCAGAACGCTCTCCGTCCCGCATCACAACGGCAGTTGGTAGCGCAGTCGTGGCGCACCGGGGTCCCCGATTCGGTGGCGTCTCGCTGTAGCGGGCGTGATAACAGTTGGCTATCGCCGCGCAGTGCGCGGTGAGCTTGCCGCGCGATGTTGCAACCTCGCATACTCGATCCTGTTGGGCGCGAACCGGGCGCGGTGAAGATATGCGCACCGTGGATGAACCTGCGGGTTCGTGAGGTCCGCGACCTGAAACACAGGAACATTGCACGTTGGGGTGAAAGGCACAGTCATGAGCGCAGACCTAGATGGGCCGGACAGCGATGCGTGCAATCGAGTGATGGGCACTCCCAAAGGAACCGCGTCGATGGCGTCGCCGTGGCAGGACGAGCTTGACGAATTGCACAAGCGCCGGGCGATGGCGTTCGCCCTCGGCGGCGAGGAACGTGTCGCGTCGCACAACGAGCGCGGCAAGATGACCGTGCGTCAGCGAATCGACTATCTGGCGGATCCTGGCACCTTCGAAGAAATCGGTGTTCTGACGGGCGCAGCGGTCTACCGCGCGGACGGTGCCGTCGCGACGGTGACGCCAGCCAATTCAGTGATCGGCCGAGGCCGCATCGACGGCCGTCGAGCCATGATGGCTGGCGACGATTTCACAGTTCGTGGCGGCTCGTCTGAAGCATCGGTTCCCGAGAAGTGGATCTTTGCGGAAACTTACGCCACCGAGCACCGAATTCCGTTGATTCGCTTGGTGGATGCCGCGGGCGGAAGCATCAAGCTGCTCGAGAAGTCGCAGTCGACGAAACTCGGCGGGTACCCGTCGTGGAAAGTCAGTGAGCTGCTGGGCACGGTGCCCGTCGCTGGTGTCGCGCTGGGCCCGTGCGCCGGCCTCGGCGCGGTCAAGGTGTGCCTCTCCCACTTCTCAGTGATGGTGCAGGAATCCAGCCAGGTCTTCGCGGGGGGTCCCCTCGTTGTCGCACCGGGAGTCGGCCAGACGGTTGATAAGGAGGCGTTGGGCGGCTTCAGGGTGCACTCACGGGGTTCCGGAGTCGTCGACAATGACGCGGCCACCGAGGAAGAAGCATTCGACCAGGTGAAGAGATTCCTGTCCTACATGCCGGCGAGCGTTTTTGAGCTTCCGCCCGCCCAGCCGGATCCAGAACTCTGCGACGCGCGCGACGAGACTCTTGCGTCGAT
>DXDC01000390.1 GCA_019115685.1 Candidatus Agrococcus pullicola | reverse complement strand
GCGGGTTCTGCGTAACCGCCGCGAACGCGGTCCACGAGCTCCTCGCGATCAATTGCGTGGTGAATCGCCTGACGAACGTTGACATCTTGCAGCGCTGGATGGCCGCTGCCGAACTCCTCGCCATCGAGGGTCTGCGCACCGACATTGAACCGGAAGGCGAAGAAGCGGCGGTCGGGTGCCGTGTTCACTTCGATATGGTCCTGACCGTCCAGGCGCTCGAGCTGCTGCTCGTTGAGGCCGCCGATCAGGTCGACCTCCCCTGTCTCTAGCGCAGCAACCGAAGTGTCGGGTTCGGTGTAGTACTGGAAGACCAGTTCGTCGAAACCCGCCGGTCCGCGGTAGAAGTCATCGAACCGCTCGTAACGGATGAACGTGTCCGTCTCGAAATCGGTCACTTGGAAGGCACCGGTACCGATAATCGGGAAGTCGTCGTTGGCGTACTCGCCCCACGCACCCTCGTGCTCTTCCCAGATGTGTTTGGGAACGATCACCTGGTCCTCAGTCTCCCAGCGGATATCGGGCTCGTTGAGGTGGAACACGACCGTATGGTCATCGACAACCTCGACTTCGTCGAGCACCTCGTTCACGGCCGCTTCGCGAGCGCTGATCACGGGGTCCTCGCGGATGATGTGGTACGTGTACTCGACGTCCTCAGCGGTGAAGGGCTCACCGTCCTGCCACGTGACGCCTTCACGCAGATAGAACGTCCAGGTCTTACCGTCTTCGGAGACTTCCCATTCCTCTGCGAGCGCGGGGGTAGGGGCGAACGTCTCTGCATCGGCGTGAATGAGCGGCTCGTACTGCAGTTGCCGGAACTGGTGCTCGATGACGTACGTCTGAAGGAACGGGTTCCACTCCTCCATAGACTGGCTCGTCGCCACTACCAGCGTGTTGGGGTCGTCACTATCGATCTCCCCGTTGCCTTCAGCAGCGACGGCCGGCAGGGTCGTGCCGGCCAGCAGTAACGCTCCGACAGCACCCCCAGCAATCAGTGTGCGTGTTCGCCTCACGTGTATCTCCTCTTCGTTGAAAAGCGCGGGACTCACGATGCCATCCCAGTCGCTGTGATACGTACCGGATGTTACCGCATAGCTTCCATCTTGGAAATACCTTGCAAATCGGACGTCTCCTTTAGAACCCTAGGGGCAAGGGAGCCGGAAGGCCAGTAATCAGGCCGATGAAACCAAATCGTGATCATCATTTCCCAGTGTCACCGGCAGGACCAGCAGGCAAGAAACAGTAACCTCAGAGCATGTAAAAATCGGTTTATCTGGAACGTAACTTTGCCCCATTGGTGCGCGGATATGCGTTACGGTGAGAGCAACTTGCAGGATACGGCAACCTGGGCTCTTGGCTCGGGACCGACGCGCAGCACACCGAACGTCAGGGCTGACGGCCACCATCGGCGGTGCAGAACGGGGATACTTTGCATACGGCACTCGACCATCGGGACACCGCTGCTCTGGCAGCCATCCGGGCATCCGCGCTGGATGCACGGCTCGGGGATGCTCGCGTTCTCGTCCTCGATGCCGACACAGGAGCGCCGCTTCTGCGGCTGGCGGACGAACGGGCAGGCGAGACCGCCAGCGTCATGAAGACGATAACCGCCGCGGCAGCATTGCATGTGCTCGGGCCGGAACATCGCATAACCACACGGGTGCTAGCGGGGTCGATGCCGGGTGAAATCGTCCTCGTCGGCGGGGGAGACGTCACGCTCAGCAGCGTTTCCGGAGACGGATCGACCTTCTATCCTGGCCCGGCCAGGCTCGAACGACTGGCGGACCTCACCCTCCAGGCGACCGGAGCACCGCCGACGCGCATCATTGTGGACGACTCGCTCTTCACAGGCGACGGATGGCACCCAGACTGGCACCCATCGGGAAGAAGACCTGACGGATACATGCCCGTCATCTCCGCACTGCAGGTGGACGGCGACCGCGACGACCCGGCGGTGGACGACAGTTCCCGCAGCGAAGACCCCGTTGCCCGTGCGAGCACAGCGTTCGCGGCATTCCTCGGAGGCGAGCCGCAAATCGTGCGCGGCCGCGCACCCGCCGACTCCCCGTGTCTCGCTTCCGTACAGTCGCCACCTGTCGAAGTGCTTGTGCGTGAGACGCTCCGCAGCTCCGACAACGCTCTCGCCGAAGCACTTGCACGCCTCACGGCGCACGCGTTAGGGGAAACCACGGACTTCGCGGGTGCCGCACGGGCCCTGAGGAGCCTGTTGCGAGGATTCGGGGTTCCTGTGGAAGGCGTGGAACTCGTCGACGGCTCAGGGCTCAGCCACCGCATCCGGGTTCCCGCCACGACCGTGGCGGACCTCCTGCGCCGCGCACGCTTACGCGAGGGCGTGCTGGGGATGCTCGACGATCGGCTTCCCCGCTCTGGCCCGGAGGGGACGATGTCGGCGACACGTTTCACGGGTGACAACGAGATCGTCGGTGACGCGGTGCGCGGAAAAACCGGATTCATCGGCAGTGTGCATTCGCTGGCCGGCGTTGTGCGAACGGTCGGCGGAAGCGATCTGATTTTCGCCGTCTTCGCCATGGGTGAAAACATGAAGCCGGACGATCCTGCGAAAGCCGCCGTCGATGATTTCGTCACACGGCTCCACCTCAACGGCGACGCTCTTCTGCGTTCGACAGTTCCGATTGCACTCGATGACACACAGCGCCTATAGAGAGGAAGGTCCTTCAGTGCTGACCCCCACCACACCCGCTGAACTCTGCGCGCACCTCATCAGGTTCGACACCTCGAACTTCGGAGAAGGCGAGAGCCGCGGTGAGACCCCTCTCGCCGAAGAGATCGCCAGGATGCTGACGGCAGCGGGCTATGCGCCGGAGCTGTACGCGCGTGAGCCGCAGAGGGCATCCGTCGCAGTCCGCGTTCCCGGACGCAACCGCGAACTCCCGGGGCTCCTGGTACACGGGCACCTCGACGTTGTTCCCGCTGAACCGGACCAGTGGAGCGTCCCGCCCTTCGAAGGCGTGATCAAGGACGGCTTTATCTACGGGCGCGGCGCCGTCGACATGAAGGACATGGTCGCGATGATGCTCTTCACGCTGCTCGACTGGGCTGAGCAGGCCGTAGTACCGGAGCGCGACATTCTCTTCCTCTTCGTCGCCGACGAGGAGGACCGCGGTGCGTGGGGAGCCAGCTGGCTCGTGAACGAGCGCCCGGAGGTGTTCGACAATATCGGCGCCTCGATCGGGGAATCCGGCGGACACGCGATTCCGCTCACGGCAGTTGACGGCAGCATTGTGAATCTCTACCCGGTGGCGGTTGCCGAGCGCGGCACGCTGCACATGCGTTTGCGCGCAAAGGGCACCTCCGGGCACGGATCCCGGCCGACGCGCGATAGCGCGGTGCGCAAGCTCATCGCAGCGACGCAGCGCATCGAATCCTACGAGTGGCCGATGGAGATCGGCGAGACGGTGCGCGAATACATCGAGGGTGCGAATCGAGCGCTCGGCCATGACGTCGATTTGGACAGCGAGGAGGGCGTGCATCTCGCGATCGACAGGATGGGCGAGGCAGGCATTGTCGCACGTGTGACGATCCGCTGCTCAGCGACGACGACCGTGCTCAGGGCCGGCTACAAAGTCAACGTGATTCCAGGGATCGCAGAGGCGGAGGTCGACGTGCGCTGCCTGCCCGGCACGTTCGAAGCGACGAAGAGGACGATCGAGGAGCTCGTCGGCCCCGAAGTGGAAGCGACGCCGATCGACCCCGGTCCGCCGACGAATTTCTCCTCCTCTTCCCCTTGGTTCGCCTCGATGAAGCAGGCGATACACCACCATGACCCGGAAGGCGTCGTACTCCCCTACTGCATGGGAGGCGGCACCGATTCGAAGGCGTTCGCACGACTCGGGATGGAGTGCTTCGGCTTCGTGCCTCTGACGCCGGATCCGGATGGCCGAACAACCGCGGGCGTGCACGGCGTCGACGAACGCGTTCCGGTGTCCTCCGTGAACGGCGGGCAGAAGCTCCTGAGCGATTTCTTGGTGCACGTATGAGCAACGACGCGAAGCCGACGGCTCCTGCTCTGACGCGCCCACCCGTCCACGACCAGCACGGAGGACTCGTCACCTCCTACTCGGACGGTGTGCCCAGCATCTCCTACGCCCTTGTCGACGAACACGGCGACGTCTTGCAGCAGAGCGATGCCGAACGGGTCTACTACTCAGCCTCCACGGTCAAGATCGGTGTGCTCGTCGCGGCACTGCGACAAGTGCAGCGAGGCGTTTGGGGGCTCGACGACGAGCTGACGGTGACGCACGAGTTCGCCAGCATCACCCCCGGCGCCGGGCGCTTCGTGATGGAGCCCGGCAGCACCGACCCTGGCCTGGGCTCGCCTGGCGACGTCGTGAGCCGCGCGCGAGTGCTCGAGCGCATGATGACGGTAAGCGCAAACTGCGCCACGAACATGCTGTTCGAAGATCTCGGGCACGACAGGGTCTCGGCGGCATTCACCGACGTCGACATCTACGACACGTGCATGGACCGCCCGTACTCCGACCTGGCCGGACTCGAGGCCGGGGTCACGAATCGTGCATCCGCGCTCGGGCTCGCCCGTTTCGTCGCGGCCCTGGCTCGGGGTGAACTGCTCGATAAGGAGCACACGGATTACGCCAAGCGATTGATGATTCGACGTGAGGAACCGGTCATCGCCTCCGTGACCGAGCGGCTCGACACCGGCAGCGGCACGGTGACGGTCGGCAGCAAGGGCGGCTCCGTGAGCGGCATCGTCCACGACGTTGCCTTCATCGAGCACGCGGGAGAGACACGCTGCCTGGCGATCTGCTCGAGCGGCTTCACGAACGGTCAGGGTGAGGCCGTGATTCGTGCTGTGACGAGCGCAATCCTCGGGTTATAGTGCCACTGCGCTCGAACCTCGGCGAAGTGCCCGGCCCGAGCGCAGACCCGTGGCAGCGCCGTGCATCCACGCGGGTCGCCCCGCGACCAGCACGGTCTGCACGCCCGTCGCGAGCTGTCGAGGATTCGCGTAATCGGCTCGATCGCGGATGCCGTCAGGGTCGAAGGCGACAACGTCGGCGATCGCTCCCTCTTTCAGCACGCCGCGATCACGAAGCCCCAGTCGGGAGGCGGGTAGCGAAGTGCACTTCCGCACGGCTTCTGCGAGCGACAGCGTTCCTTCTTCGCGCACATACTTTGCGAAGACGCGGGGGAACGTGCCGAAGGCTCTCGGGTGCGTTGCTCCTTCGCCGCCGGGCTCGAGTGACCCACCGTCGCTCGCAATGGCCACGAGCGGATGCCCGATCGCAGCGCGTACATCCGCTTCCGACATCGCGTGGTTGATGATCCCGACGATTCCCCGGTGCTCGGCCAGCACGGTGAGTGCGGCATCCGCCGGCGATGTCCCGAGCGTACGAGCCAGTTGCGTCAGCGACTGGCCTCTCGCGGACGTGAACCGGCCCTCCGTGAGCTTGTTCAGCACGATGCCAGCAGGGTCGAAGTCTCCCTTCTCGAATCGCTCCACGAGACCCGTCCGGATTCGCTCACGCGTCTCGGCGTGCTCGAGTCGACCGCAGAGGTCATCCAGGCCGCCGTCGAGCGCCCAGGAAGGAAGCCTGGACGCGAGTGTTGTCCCCGACGCCGTATAGGGGTAGCCGTCAGCGGCGATATCGAGACCCTCGGCACGAGCGGCATCTATGCGCTCCAAGGCTTGCGGAACGAGGCCGTGGTTCGCCGGGCCCATCGCTTTGATGTGCGAGATCTGCAACCGGGCTCCCGGCGCCGATTCCTCGATCGCGGCGATGGCCTCTTCGAGCGCGTCCAGCAGACCCGCCGTCTCGTCGCGCATGTGGGTCGCGTACAGGGCTCCGGCGTCCGCGGCCGCGGAGACGAGCGCTCCGACTTCCTTCGACGATGCGAACGATCCAGGGGCATAGATGAGGCCCGTCGAGAAGCCCCAGGCGCCCTGCTGCATCGCAGTCGTGACGAGCTCGCGCATGAGCAGCAGCTCGGCCGCTCGAGGGTCGCGTTGCTCGCCGCCCATGACGGCGACACGAACGGGGATGTGCCCCACCAGTGGCAGGACATTGACGGCCGGAAGGGACGCGGTGACGCGTTCTACGAAACCCGCGGTGTCGCGCCACTGCCAACTCGGCTCGCCGCCGAGGAACGCAGTCCACTCCTGCAACGCAGCAAGATCGACCAGCGGGAAAGGCGACAGGCCGCAGTTGCCCGTAACGATGCTCGTGACACCCTGCGCGAGCTGCCCGCGAGCCTCGGCTTCGTCTTCGATCGTGAAGTCGGCGTGCGAGTGCAGGTCGATGAACCCCGGCGCAACGATGAGCCCATCCGCATCGATGACCTTGACGTCGCGTTCGATGCGAGAGGTCGACGGCGCGATGCGAGCGATCCGACCATCGCGGATCAGGACATCGCCGCGTCGTGCTGGAGCACCCGTGCCATCGACGATGCGCCCGCCGCGCAGCAGTATGGGCTGCGCGTCGACAGCGGCACGGGACGGATCGGCGTCGATGAGCATGCACTCCATGCTACGTATCGTGCGAGCTCGCCGCTGGGACGGGAACTAACGCCCACGAGTCCGAAGCAGGCGTTCACGGACGCCGCCGATGGGGATACCCTTCGCGATGCGCCCCTCGAAACCGACTCTGGTCCTGGCCTGCAGGATCGAGTTGATGAGCGCCTCCTCCGTCGCCTCCATGGCAGCGAGAAAGCTGGGTGAGAGGTCGCTATCGCTAGGCGGCGGGCCGGCACCGACGGAGAACGCGATCGCGTAGTCGCCGCTCCCTTGCGAGAAGTCGGAGCCGACACCGCGGAGCGCGAACGCCGCGCGATTCGCAAGGCGGCCGAGCTGGCGGGCGTCAAGGGGCGCATCCGTGGCGACGATAATCATGCACGAATTGCCGTCCCCCACGGCGGGCTCTTCCGCGAGCATCTCCTTGGCGGGCATGACGACGCCGTCGATGCGCAAGGTGCCCGTGAAATTGCTCTGCACGAGCACACCGACCGCGTAGGCGCGTTCGCCGATGTCCACGATGCGCGAAGACGTGCCGATACCTCCTTTGAAGCCGAGCGCGACCGTCCCCGTACCGGCCCCGACACCTCCTTCTGCGACCGACCCCGATGTCGCGGAACCGAGCGCCTCTCGAACCATCTCCTGGTTCACGGATCGCGACCTGATGTCCGACAGGAACGAGTCGTTGGTTTCACCGACGAGCGGGTTCAGCGTTGTCGTGTCTTCGTGCCCCGGCTGCTCGAGCATGTACGCGACGAGGGCGTCTGCGACCCGGAACGCCGACAGCGTGCTGGTGAGCAGGATGGGCGTCTCGATGGCACCGAGTTCCTGCAGCTGTGTCGCGCCGATGAGCTTCCCGAAACCGTTCGCCACCGACAGACCGGCGGGAAGCTGTTTGCAGTGCGCGTTCAGCGCATCGGGAACAATCGCGGAGACGCCGGTGCTGAGCGTAGCCGTTCGCACGGTCGAATGGCCCACTCGCACGCCCGGAACATCGGTTATCGCGTTTCGCCGACCCCGTTCCGCCGATCCGGCTGCGACGCCGAGGTCCGCCAGACGCGGTCGTACGTTCTCTGCGTTCATAGAAGCGACTCCAGACGTGTCGTGGTAGCCC
>DXDC01000044.1 GCA_019115685.1 Candidatus Agrococcus pullicola | reverse complement strand
TGGATTCAACATGGGCTCTACTCGCGGAGAACCGTTCAGTTCCAGCGTCTCTGAGCCGATTATCAGAGTGATGCCACCGGCAGCTTCATCGTTGTGGGTGTCGGTCGAGCTGTGCGGGGAACCCACAAGGGCTACTGCGAAAACGACGATTACTGAGAGAAAACGTAACATTGATATTCATCCTTAGTGGAGCATGGAGCGCCTTTGCTCCTTATATTTTTTTCTACCCTCTCATAAAGCACTGAGTATGTCTAGGGTTCGATTGGGCTACGCAAAGAGACACTGCGGTTTCGAACAGTCTGGGTGGCGAGACTTATGCTTCGGGTCCTGCGGTACCACCGTCCGCACAGCAATCTCTTCCCCTCTTAAAACCTATACGCCGCCCAACCTGGGAGTACTGAGTCGTTGAAATCCGTAATGCGTGCCCGGAAGCTTTCGATGCCGAGTACCGTTGGAAATCGGTGATGAACCGATTTCGTGGCAGGAAACTGCCGAGTACCGTTGAAAACAACGTGTATCAGCAACAGGTAAGGGCGTGGACATGACGCTGACCGAGGGTCGGGTGGCGCAGCTGCGCCAGGACTTCCCGATCTTGCAGACCGAAGTGCACGGGCATCCCCTCGTGTATCTCGATTCGGGAGCGACCGCTCAGCGGCCCGCTCCGGTGCTGGATGCCGAGCGCGACTTTCTCGAGCAGCACAATTCGGCCGTCCACCGTGGGGCGCACACGCTCGCTGGGCTGTCGACGCTCGACTTCGAGGACGCCCGTGAGACGGTGGCGCGTTTCGTCGGCGCGGACAGCGATGAGATCTCGTGGGCGTCGAACGCGACGGACGCGCTCAACACGGTCGCGATCGCTCTGGCGAAGGCCAACGCGGCAGGATCGGCGTCGGGGCGGATGCGCATCGGCCCCGGCGACGAAATCCTGGTGACCGAGGCTGAGCATCACGCGAACCTCGTGCCGTGGCAGGAACTCGCGGCGCTGACCGGCGCGACGCTCCGGTGGGTCGAAGTCGATGATGCGGGCCTCTGGGGAATCGACGACATGCGTGAGAAGCTGACCGACCGCACGCGTGTCGTCGCGTTCGCCCACGTCTCGAACGTGACCGGGATGATCGCTCCCGTCGAGGAGGTGGTCAAGGCCGCCCGCAGCGTCGGTGCGCTCGTCGTGCTGGATGCGTGCCAGGCGGTGCCGCATCGCGCCGTCGACTTCCATGACCTCGGTGTCGACGCCGCTGCGTTCTCTGGGCACAAGATGCTGGGCCCCAACGGCATCGGCGTGCTCTATCTCGCCCGTGAGTTCGGTCGTGAGCTGCCTCCGGCGCGCACCGGCGGCTCCATGATCACGACCGTGACGATGGAGCGCAGCGAGTATCTCGACCCGCCGCAGCGTTTCGAGGCCGGCACGCAGCCGGTGCCGCAGGCCGTCGGACTGGCGGCCGCGGTGCGATACCTGGAATCGATCGGCATGGATGCAGTGGAGGCGCACGAACGGCAGCTCGCGGAGCGCCTCGTGAGCGGGCTGGAATCGATCGACGGCACCCGCGTCGTCGGACCAGGCGCAGGTGTTGACCGCTCTGGCCTGGCATCCTTCATCGTCGATGGCGTGCACGCGCACGACGTCGGCCAGCTGCTGGACGTGCAGGGCATCGCCGTGCGGGTCGGGCACCACTGCGCGCAGCCGCTGCACCGGCGGTTCGGCGTTGCCGCGACGACCAGGGCATCCGCCTACGTGCACACGACCGAAGCGGAGATCGACAGGTTGCTGGAGGCCGTCGCGAGTGTTCGCGGCTACTTCGGAGTCGACGCGTGAGCGACCCGCTGGCCGGCCTGTATCAGGAGCTCATTCTCGAGCACTCGAAGCGACGAGACGGCGAAGGACTGATCGAGCCGTTCGACGCTGAGCGCTTCGAACGGAATCCCACCTGCGGCGACGAGATCCGATTGCGTATCAGGGTCGATGACGCGGGCGCGATAACCGAACTCGGGTGGGAGGGCCAGGGATGCAGTATTTCGCAAGCATCTTCATCCGTTCTCGCGGGGCTTGCTCCGGGGCTCACGCGCGTTGATCTCGAGGGGCGTATCGAGGCGTTTCGGGAGCTCATGCGCTCGCGCGGCGGTGGCGTGGGCGACCCCGAGGTGCTCGAAGATGCGGTGGCGTTCGCGGGCGTCTCGAAGTTCCCGATGCGCGTCAAGTGCGCCATGCTGGCCTGGACGGCGCTCGAAGGCTGCTTCGCCCAGTTGCGCTGACCCGTCCCTGCCCGAGCCTGCCGCTCCGCCGAATGCATCGACATTGTCGCGCGCCGTCAAAATAGTTGAGAAACTCCCTTTCGGGAGCCTCCCGAAGGGTGGGTTTTCAACTATTCCGCGTGCAGCAGAGGGTCAGTAGATCGAGACGTCGCCCGATGACAACTGGTAGAGCTTGTTATAGCCGCGCTCGCCGATCTTCAGCCAGAGCCGAGCCTGTGGCTGCCGCACCTGCAGATCCCAGCCGCCGATGTACTCGACACGAGGGCCGAAGCCGAGCTTGAACTGCCCGAACGCGTACGCGGGATGGTCGTCGTTGCTCTTCGCCCACGAGGGAGCGACGCCGAGCATGTCGTAGGTGGTGCATCCCTCATCGCGCAGCAGCCGCATCGCCTCGTACTGCAGCAGGTTGGCCATTCCTGGCGACTGCAGTTCTCGATCCGAACCGCCGTGCTCGTAGTAGCCGCTCGTGCCGCAGCGCGATACGAACGCCATCACGGCGGGCTGCGCATTGACCTCCGCGCCGAGGAAGAAGCCGTCGCCGCGCTCGACATTCTCGCGCCACAACGCCTCGACGTACTCGCGGGGGCGCAGCTCGAGATCGTCCTTGCCGCCACCAGCCATGGCCATGAGGCGGTGGAGATTGCTGAACGTCTCATCGGTTGCCGGGAACTGCTTGATCTCGACGGAGTCCTTCATCGCCCGCCGCACCATGTTGCGGGTCTTCTTGTTGAAGGCCATGAGCAGCGCATCGTCGTCCTTGTCGATGGGCACGATCACGGTGCGGTTATTCGCATGCACGCCGGGCCGCCGAGCGATGTCGGGAGCGGTGAGGGAGGCTGAAGCGGCGATTTCGGCATCCACTCCTTCGGTCGCTTGCACCGGCGGATCCATGAGCACATGAAAGACGCCGGGCCGGGCCTGCCGCAGAAAGCGGCGAAGGGCATCCAGGTGCGCAGCGAAGTCCGCAACCGTCGTGACCGCCGGGCCGCGGGGAATGTACCACTGGCGACCCGTGAGCGGGATGCGGCGCTCGAGTACGAGGGCAACGCTCGCGATCTCATCACCGCGTTCGAACACCAGGTGGCGGGGACGCACGCCCAGTGTCTGCTTCGCGACCGCGAGGCTCTCGCTGAGCCGGAAGTCGCCCGCGGCGGGGTTCGCGGCGACGAGTTCGTCCCATCGTTCGCGCTCGTAGTCAGTGGCCCAGCGCGCTTGCAGTTCAGGCATCTCGTATCTCTCCGTTGTAAAACACGTCTTGGTGGCACGGTCGTGGCCCGGGTCGCGGGGCTCGAGTTTGCGGCCGACGCCGGGTTGCACGTGAACTGTCCCGACGTTCGTGCGCCTTTTCTCGGTCTATTTCGTCAGCCGAGACGAATATGTGGATGGCTGCCGGTATTGACCGAGTTTTGGCCGTCGGACAAAGCTGCCGGGTGCCGTTGGTGCGGTGCGTGTGATTGAGCTCATACATCCTGGCCGCCTAGTAGATCGAGAAATCGCCGGTGCGCGAACGGTACAGCTTCGCGTACGCGCGCTCGCCGATACTGTTCCAGAAGCGATACGGGAGTTTGCGAACCACGAGAT
>DXDC01000389.1 GCA_019115685.1 Candidatus Agrococcus pullicola | reverse complement strand
CCGCCAGCGGTAGATCCTTCAGGGGGTTCCGTTC
This sequence comes from Candidatus Agrococcus pullicola, assembly GCA_019115685.1. Lineage (GTDB taxonomy): Bacteria > Actinomycetota > Actinomycetes > Actinomycetales > Microbacteriaceae > Agrococcus > Agrococcus pullicola. The sequence goes on along the minus strand of DXDC01000389.1, from coordinate 13,381 downwards.
GCTGGATGTGTGCGGCATCCACTTGAGCCAGTCGAGTTCTTCCGTCCAGTCGGGGTCGGTGAGCGCAACGGTCACGACCTCATTGGGCGCGTGCATCCCGAGCAGCTGCACAGCGAGACCCCGCAGAACATCACTGGTCATCGCTTTCGGGCCAGCGATGCCGACGGAGCCGACCGTTTGCAGCGACTCGAAGATCGGCACATCGGAAATCGTCCTGAAGCGGTCCCGCAGGTGGTCGACGCGTTCGACGTACTCGGGGAGCACCTCGGGATTGTCGCTCTCGCCGATCGTGTTGCGACTGTCGTCGTCACCGACACCGAGCCGGAGCCCGAGGAAGTTCCAGTGCTCGGGCCTGCGGCTCCAGAGCATCGGCCCCAGCCTCATCGCCTGATCGAAGACGGTCGCGACAGCGGGCGCCTCGCGATTTCTGACCTTGCGTTCCTGGGGAGTCTGCTTGTAGAACTTCTCCTCGAGCTCTTCGTACTGCTTCTCGAAGATCGCATCGTCTTTCTTGAACTGCTGCCCCATGCGTTGACGCTGCGTAATGAAGTTACCGAACATCATCATCGGCGTGGCCGCCATGATGAGCAGTGACCGGATTCTGCCGGTCATCGCATAGAGGGCACCCGCCATCAGAATCGGCGCGACGAGCATGGGCCACGGGAACACATTCTTGATGCGCTCGGTGGGCATCCGAGGCTCTTTGAACTCTTCGCCGGGGTACCGCGGTTCGACGACCGGTGATCGGTTGAACATGAGCGCGCCGCCGCGTTCGAGGACGGGGTCCTTGCCGGAGGAATTGAAGTCGCCGACGACCTGCACGACCAGTTCTGAGTCACCGAGCGTGAACGGCTGACCGGGCACCACGGTCAGCCGTTGCACTCGACCGCGGTCGACGACAACACCGTTCGAGGAATTCAGGTCGACGACTTCGATGTGCGTGCCGACCTCGATGCGAGCGTGGCGTTTCGAGACCAGCGGGTCGGGTATCACCACGTCGCTCGACGGATCGCGTCCGATCGTCGCGTGCCCGGAGCGCAGCTGAAACTCATGACCCTTCGCCGGGCCCGCGGTCACGTGCAGCGTCGCGATGACTTCGGCGCCCTGGTTCATCTCCGCCGACGATGTACGACGGCCGAGATTGACGACCTGCGCGTTGAAGCCCGAACCGATGGGCGCCTCACCGATGAGTGTGTCGGGAGCCATAGGAACCCTGTGCTCCTCGGTCGGCGGCGCGACCGCGAGCGTCAGTACATCTTCGTCGTCCGCCCAGATGGTCCTGTCGGGGTCGGCGTCCTTGATCTGGTTCGCGACATCCTCGACCGTCGCGGTGGAGTCCGCAGTCACAACAACGTCAGTGGGGGCTGTCCCCTCTCGATGCAGGGTCAGTTTGACTCGCACGAAATTCCTTTCGTCAGCGTATTGCCGCTGTCTGCTCTACTGCTCGGCATCCAGCAGCGCCAGATCCGCTCGCGAAACCAGCCTCGACGATACCGCGTACTCCACCAATCGTGCCCGCCGATTCGTGGCGAGCTTACCCGGCGCTGCGCGCATCCCCTGCACACCCATCTGATCCAGCTTGTCGCAGAGCGCGTCGAGCCTCCTGTTGAACGTCGTCATCGACCACCCCAAGCGCCCCGCCGTCGCCGAGTTCGTCGGCAGCTCGCTCACGCCCGCCGCATCGCGACGCAGCATGGGTTCCGCGAGCGCCACGACCAGCAGTTTCTGCACATCGCTCAGCTGCAAGGGCATGACGGTCTCCTCGCCAGCAGCATGGCGCGCCGCGGGCGAGAACTCGAATTCGGCATGAGACGTCACCATCGTCAACTCGTACGTCGTCGGGCCGGCGGTGAAGACAACAACGCACTCCGAGAACACCAGCGGCAGCGCCGCGCCCGGCGCCAGCCACGACTGCACGGTTCCCTCACCGCTGGAGATCGTCGCGGAGAGTCGCGACCCGACATTCGTCAGCCACCACAGCCCGTCCTTGAACCCGACCTGCAGGAAATGACGGTGCAGATACTGATTATCGTCGATCGTAAGATCACCTTCGCGACCGATGACGAACGGCTTCGTTTCTTCGACGCGAAACCATTCGCCCGCGAACTCGATCTGCACTTCGCTGCGTTTATCACTCATCCGTACACCCCTGGGCCGATTGCGAAGACTGGCCGGATGCCCGCACGATGGAAACGCTCAGGCACGTCGGCTCCTCCGGGTCGAGCGGTACGGTCAGCTCGGGTGTTTCGAGCCACCCGGTTTCCGGATTGCCGTTCGATGGCTCATACCGGTACTGGTAGCGGTCGCCGTCGCGCGGCTGAGGGTTCTGCCACGAGAAGTGGACCTCGTCCCCGTCGATTTCCGCGACGAACGCGATCGGCATGCTCGGAGGAGCCGCAGGAGGTGCCGGCACATCTTCCGTCTCATCCGGGTTCGACCCCGATTCCAAGGTGTTGTTGCCGAAGAGCACGAGACCTCCGACCGTGCCGACGACGGCGATCAACACCGCGGCCGCGATGGTGATCGGCAGCCAGCGCCTGCGGTCCGGTCGCGGGGGTTCGGCCTCCCGCAGCTCGGCGGGCGCCTCCGACTGTTCGCTCATTCCGACTTCAGCCCGCACCACTGTCCGGTCGTCCACTTGGATGGGTGCGCGATGGTGCCGGACAGCGGAATCGGTTCGATGTTCTGCTTGTGCGTCGATCGTGACAACACCGCGTACTCTCGTCGCCCCACCGTCCTCGACCTCGGACGCGTCGGGAGCGAGGGAGTCGTCGAGCACATCGATTTGCGTGATCGGCAGCGCCATGTTCGCCTCTACCCGCTGCAGAGCCCTCCCGAAGTCGAGCGCTGTCGAGTAGCGGCGAGAGGGATTGGCGGCCATTGCGGCGAGCAGCGTGTTCTCGAGCTCTGACGGAACGTCGCCTCGTGCGAGGGGAGCGACCTCACCGGCCTCTATCCGGGCGATGAGGTCAATGCTCGCGTTGCTATCTCCCGGTAGTTCGAATGGCGTTCGCCCGGCGAGCAGCGTGTACAGTGTCGCAGCCAGCGAGAACACATCCGATTCTGGTCCGGCCCACGGCGTGCTCGCGAATGCCTCCGGGGGCGACCACGGTACGGACATGCCCGACTCCTCGTGCACCGCACCGCCGGCCGTAGCGATTCCGAAGTCGGTCAGGGCCGGCCGATTGTATGCGGTAACCAGAATGTTCGCGGGCTTGATGTCCCGGTGCAGGATGCCGGCACGGTGCGCGGTCTCCACGGCACCCGCGATCTGCACACCCAGCGTGAGCACTTCGGGAACCGAGAATCGCTCTTTCTGATAGCGCAGACCCAGATTCGGCTTCGGCGCGTACTCCATGGCGAGATACGGTCGGCCGTCCGGCGTCACGGCGGCCCCGTAGATCGTGACGATCGAGGGATGCTCGGAGAGCTGCGCCATCAGGTTCGCTTCGTTGCGGAAGTGTTCAACGGTGTTCTGGTTCAGTTGCGAAGGCAGCAGCACTTTGACCGCGACCCTGCGGCTCGGCAGGGCCTGCTGGTAGAGATACACGTCCGCGAAGCCGCCCGAGCCGAGTACCTGCAGGAAGTCGTAGCCGGGGATGTCGGGAGCCGGCGCCGGCGCTCGCTTCGGACTCACGGCGCCTGCACCTCGATGACGACGCCGTCGCCGATGTCGAGCTGGTCGCCCGGCCAGAGGAATGTCGGCGTATCGGGGCGCAGTCGCTGGGGTTGCTGACCGTGACGGAGCAGCATCGTCCCGTTCGTGGAGCCGAGATCTTCGGCGACGACGTTCCAGTCTTCGATGCGCATCTGAACGTGGCTGCGGGAAATGTCTTCCTGCGGGCTCTCGACCTCGACGAGTCTCGTGTGCGGATCGGAGCTTCTCGCTCGTGGCCTGCGGCCGAAGACCACCGTGTTGTGCAGTGGTACGCGCTCCCCGTTGGGGAGCGCGGCGACTGCGACATCAGGGCGAGGACGTCGCTGGAGCGACCCCTGGGCAATCGTCCCGCCGCAGACGGCGCAGACCGAGGCCGACGGCGGGTTGACGTGGCCCACATGGCAGACGAGCGACAGCACCAGCGGTCCGCTATCGTGCAGGAGCTGTTCTTGTTGCACGGGCTGTTGAGCAGATCGTTCGGCACGGTTCCGCGCTATGAGTTCGGCTGCGTCTTCCGCCCGTATCGTGCTGCCGTCGTGGTCGCCGAGCTGATCCTGCGGAACAGCGGCGGCAGGATGCTGGACGGGAGCTGGCGGATCCGATGGTTTCGGCGCCGAAAGCGGTGCCGAAGGGGGCTCAGCGGGGTCCGGCCGAACATCCGAGCGGGCCGGATTCGCGGGAGCGGAAGGAACGGGAGCACTGCGCTGGAATCCGGGAACGGAATCGATGACCCCGCTCTCCAGCGATCCATCCCCGGGCGCCGGAGCACTCGGCTCCGGCAGGTCTTCCGGTAGCAGGGTTTCCAAGGAGACATCCGCGAGATCGAGCACGAGCGCCTTCACCCTGGTCACACCGTGCGCGATCGGGAACGTCGGATCATCCTTCGCCCGTAGATCGCCGACCAGCAGTGTGCTGCCGCGCACGGACTCGAAGACGAGAACCGCTGACGCGTTTGCTTCGAGATCATCGTCGTCAAGACGGGCCGGAACGCCCGAGCGGCGGGCCAACTGGCCCTCCGCCCCGCAGTCGGCAAGCGCGAGCGGGGCACCGTAGCGATCCGCACCCTGAGCTATCTCCTGCAGTGCTTCGTCGGCCGCAAGCGCGTCGAAGACACGTTGGACCTGCTCGGGCGCAGTGTCTGCGGGCAGCACTGCAACGCGTGAACCCGCGACCGCGGCCCATGCCGATCCCGGCACGAAACGCATCATGACGCCCCCCTTGTCCACCTATGTAAACTGAAACCGCAAGGAACGGTCTCCAAATCGAACGATATCGTCTCCGAACAGTTCGACACGAAGCCCCGGTGGCAGATTCACCACTTGTCCAGACCTCTCCAGCGACGAACCGTTCGTTGAATGCCGGTCTACCGCGAACACCTTCGAGCCGTTGACTTCGAGTAGCAGGTGCGTCTTCGAAATCGAATGCGAAGGGTCGGCGATGGGGAGTGCGTGCGCGATGTTCTCGTCGGCTCCGGCGCGCGGATTACGGCCGAGGAGTGCGCTTCCCTCCAACTCGAACGTCTCGCCCGTGTCGAGGGCAATCGTCGCCACCGCCGCCGAGCGTCGCCCGGCGATACGGGTTTCCGCGACATCGTCTTCGAGTCCGGGCGATGCGTGCATGACCGTGTCGCCGTCGAGCGGGCCCGGAACGACCGGGGGTGCGCTAGAGGGCGCCGACGGCTGCACGGGTGCCGGCTGTTGCTGTTGATGCGGCGACGGCTGCTCCTGGCCGGGGGTGCCGGGAGGGGGAACCGACGGTTGCCGGGGCACGTACTGTTCGGACGCGGGTTGCCGCCCGACTTGAGGGGGCGCCGCGTGCGGGGGTGGCGTCTGAGGGGGTGCTTGCGGCGTCGGGCTCTGAGGAGGCTGAGCTCGCTGCTGCGAAGGCTCGCGTCCGCTCAGCGAACCGGGCCGGTAGGGTTCGGCCTGCTGAGGCACGGATGCGATGGGACGGGCTGCAGAGGGTGCCGAAACGGGAGCCGCAGGAGAGGGCGCGGGAGCCGCAGGAGCGGGTGGGCTGTTCTGGCTCGTTGTGGAAGCCGGAGCCGAAGGGCTGGGCTCCGGAACGGATGCGCCGAGAACACCACCGCTCCGTCTCGCCGATGGTACGTACTGCACGGGCTCACGCTCGACGGCCTCGGTAGCCAGCGAGGGCAGCTGCTCTTCGTCATCGTTGAGCTCGACCTTGGCATTCTTGCGGGCGATCCGCATCCGCTTTCTGTCGTAGGGGTTCAGCCCGCGTCGGATGTCGACGAACCAGGTACCGCCGGCGTAGTCCAGCCACCCTCGCCGACGGCGCTGCTGGTCGAAGAACGGCGAAACGAAGAAGAGCGCGGGTCCGATGATCGGTACGTAGAAGACCATGCTCATCAGGAGCGCTCGCCACACGGCACGCCAGAATCCGGGCGCTTCGAGCGTCTTCACGTTCACCGAGCGGATGCCGACGAAGGCCTTGCCTATCGTGACGCCCTTCTTCCCGTGCAGCGAAACCTGCACGATCATGAACGCAAGCGTGAGTACGAAGGAGAACAGCCACACGAGCAGAATAAGAATGAAGCTCGGGTGCTGCACGAAGCCGTACACGTCGAGCATGCCGGTCAGGATGTTGACCAGGTACGGCACGACGAAGATCACATACGGCGAGATGAGCAATCCGTAGAGCACGAATTCGATGATCGAAGCGAGCGCCCGTCTACCGTACGGCGCGGCCACGAGCCCGAGCTTCGCCGCATACTCGGGGTCGGGATTGCCGTCCTCGTCGAGACCTTCTATGACCTTCTTCTTGTCGTCGATCTCCCAAATCATCGTTTTCTCCTCCGAGAACGAGCATGCCGCAGGAAGGAACGGATGGACAACTTCGACTTCAACCGCTCCCAGCGCGAGGCCTCACCCCGCATTGCGGTGAGGCTTTGCTCGACGTCGCTCCAGAACGCCTCGACTTCCTCGTCTCCCGGCCGCTCGGGCCCGAAGACGCGCTCGTCCACATAGGCACCGATGGATACGGCGCGCGACTCCGGATATCGTTCACCGACGGATGCCGCCACTGTCGTTCTCGTGACGCCTCCGGGAACATCCAGCCCGAGGTCCACAGCCTGGTCGACGACCTCGTGCCACCCTCCCGAAAGCCTCGAAGACGGGTCACTCGCTTCGCGTCTTCGCTTCCTGCGTGCGAGCTTCATCACACCGACGATAATGAAGGGAGAGAGCAGCAGCAGTATCGCCAGGAGCGAGATCAGCACGGTCATGAGGATCGGCACCCAGTTGAAGGAGTCGTCGTCCTCGATCTCTTCGCCCTGGTCGGGTTGCACTTCCGGGGTCAGCTCGGCCGGTTCCTCGGGCGGCTGCGGTGGCTGCAGCACCTGCGGTCTCGGATCCGGTTCCGGCTCGGGCTCGGGCTCGATCTCGGTGTTGTCTTCCGGAGGAGTGGGATTGAAGGGAACCCACCCGTAGCCCGCGAACGGAATCTCCACCCACGCGTGCATGTCGGTACCCCGTAGGTTCACCGGCTCCGACGAGCCGGTGAACTCGTCATTCGGGTACAGCCCCATGACGACGCGCGCCGGCACGCCGATCTGCTGCATCGCCAGCGCGAACGCTACCGCGTACTGCTCGTCGTCTCCGAGCGGGATGTCTCCACGGAACATGGTGTCGAGCCGGTAGAGGCTGTGACCGGCGAGAGAAGTGTGCTCGTCCGATTCCAGTCCGTGGCTGAACGCCCCCGCTTGCAGTCTTTGCTCCAGCGACTGAATGATCTCGAGGGTGGTGTTGCCCTCGGCGTGCGTAGCCACCCACGCTTGCAGCAGGTCGGGTATCTGTTCGGCGCGGGGGACATCGACATCGAGGATCTCGACACCGCGGAGGTCGTCTTGGTCCGGAGGCGCGGAAACGAACGTAGTGAATTCGTACGCGTCTCCCTGCCGCAACTGCTGTGTCACGATCGCACTGTCCGTCGAGCCGTTGTAGTGCAGGGAGTTGTGCAGGGTCGGCGCGCGGTCTCCCTCGAACTCCATCGACTGCAGCGAGCCGGTGGTCGGCAGCCAGATACCCGAGTACTGGTCGATTTCGACCCTGACGGTTGCGGGCTCGCCCTCCGCGGCGCCCTCCACCCGATCGCCGATCCGGGAGTACGAGCCCGAGCTGCCCGATTCTCTGGCTCCCGCCACTGCGTACACGTCGCCGTCGTGGTAGTCCATGGTGGCGATGCGCAGTCGGGCGTCGGCCGGCATCCCCTCGACGGTCATGAGTGTTTCGTTCTCGTAATTCTTGATCCATCCCCGGTAGCCGGCAAGGGGGCTGGGATACTGTTCGACATCGACGGGCGGCTCTACGACATCGCGCAGGATGCTGCGATTCGTCGGTTCGACGGCGAAGGTTGCGCTGGATCCGAGCACTGCGGCGCCGACGAGCATCGCGGTGGCGCCGAGCAGACGCTTGCGCCCCTGCGTTTTCTGCAACCGACGCGCGTCGGTGATATCGAGTGCCGTCTCCTCGGCGAGAGACTTCCGGAACATGTGCATGCGCCACGACGACCATGCGAGCGCGATGACCACGACGGCGACGCCGATCAGCCAGGGGAGCGCGACCATCTTCGTACCGAAGACGATGCCGATGACCAGCGCTGCGAAGACGGGTGCTACCGCCCACAGCGCGTACTTTCTCATCCGCAGCGCGAACACCGTCGACAGCGATGAGCAGACCAGCATCGTCAGGAACGGCACCGTCAGCAGCCCGGCGAATGTGCCGACTGGCGGTTCGGCCGTCAGCACTTCCTTCCACGAGAAGACGATGCCCAGCATTAGATCGCGGAGCCCGCTCAGTGTTGGCAGGAAACCCCAGAGCGCTTTCGACGGGACCGCGAGCGCGACGCCGAAGACTACGTATGCAAGCACGACTCCCGCTGTCGTATAGAGCCACCCCTTGAACGGGCCCGACGACGTCAGGACGCCGACGCCGATACCGACAGCAGCCCCGCCAATACCGGCGATGAGGTATTGGAAGCCGCCGAAGACTGGCCCGAACGTGAGTGTGACGAGCGAGAACAGGACGAACATGACCGCGAGATCGATGCTCTTGCGGATGCGGCTCGACTGCAGGAGGGATTTGCGGGTCACGCTTCGCTCACCGCCCGCAGCAGCCTTGGCAGCGATTCGACTTCGTCGATGACGAGCAACTGCGCGCCACCGAGCTCTCGGATGCTGACGCCCGCTTCGGGGTTCGCCTGCACAACGACGGCCCTCGCCTGCGGCGGCAGGAGCAGTTTGGCGCGCCGGATGTCGTCAGCTGAGACGCCCGTGCCCGCGTGCAACACGATGAGGGACGCATCCGTGTGCTCGCGCCCGATTTTCGCTGCAAGCTGCAGGAAGTTCGCGTGTCTGCTGCCGTAGTCGAGTCGGCTTAGCGCATCGAGCATCCGCTTGGGGTGGATCGTCGAGACGGGCGTCTTGGAAGTCACGACCGAAACGTTCATTTCGTCACGAATCGCCTGCAGCCCGAGCGAGCCGAGCACGCTGATCGAGACTTCGAACTCCTCCGGGTCGACGTAGTCGTGTGCGTTGGTGCTGAGCCCGAGCGCCAGAATCGAACGCTTCGTCTGTTCGAACTGCCGCACCATCAGCTTGCCCGTTCGCGCTGTCGACTTCCAGTGGATGTAGCGGCGGTCATCGCCGGGAGCGTACTCGCGCAGCGCGTGGAAGGAGATGTCGCTGTCGGTCAGTTCGCGCGAGGAGATGCCCTCGAGGTCGCGGATCAGACCGACCGACGTCGCGTCGAGATGCACGGTCTTGGGATGCACGAACAGTTCGACGGGGTCCGTCCAGCGCACCTGACGGCGCAGCAGCCCGAGCGGGTCCGCGCGAACGCTGCGCACGGGGCCCACCTGCAGAACGGCCCGGCGCCTGGTGGGGATGGCGAAGATGTCCTCGTGCACATCGCCCGGTGCCATTCGCGGCAGGTCGAAGGTCGCCACAGCATCGCCCACGGGAACCTCGATCGCGGCAGGAGGGAGCGATCGGTTGGATGCTGCGTGGATCTCGATCCGGCCCAGCGCGCGCTCACCGACGACAACGCGCGTATACGCGAGGTCGAGTTCGATGCGATACTGCGTTCGCCCCAGCACGAACAGTACCGCGATCGCGAGCAGCGCGAGCGCTGCCAGGCCCGCGACGATGACTTCGCGCCAGCCGAAGATCAAACCGAAAACTGTTGCGCTGACACCGACCGCGAGCGCGAGCCAGCCGAGACCCGTGACGGGCTCCAGATACGGAGCTATGAGGCTGCTCCATCGTCGCCACAACGCGCTCGCGCGCTCGCGCAGCGTCGGAGCGTCGTTCGCGCGCAGCTCGGACTCCCGGGTGTCACCGGAGAATCTCGCCTGCGTCTGCCTCACCATCGTGAGGAAACGCGATCGAGTCGCACTCCCCGTGTCTCGGTCGGCTTCGGGCATCAGGCCGACACTTCTCGTTCCTGCGGCGCACTGACTTCGGCGATCGCCTTGTCGACGATGTCATTTCCGCTCACACCGTTGAACTCGGCCTCCGGGTCCAGCACGATTCTGTGGGCCAGCACGGGCCGGGCGAGGTCCTCGACGTCGTCCGGCAGCACGTAGTTGCGGCCGCGGCTCGCAGCGCGAGCCTTGACGGCGCGGGTGAGAGCCATGGCACCGCGAACCGACACACCGAGCCGGGCATCCTTGTTATTACGAGTGTGGTCGGCGAGTTCGGCAATGTACTGGAGTACGGCGGGGGCGACGTGCACTGTCCCCGCGAGGTCGATCATCTCGGCGATCGCATTCGTCGTGATGACGGGGCTGATGCCGCCCGATGCATTCCGGTTCGCCGCGCCGGCGAGAATGTCGATCGTCTGCGTCACGCCCGGGTAGCCGATCGAGGTCTTCATCAGGAAGCGGTCGAGCTGCGCCTCCGGCAACCGGTACGTACCGGCCTGCTCAACGGGGTTCTGCGTGGCGATCACCATGAAGGGGCGCTCCACCTCGTGCGATTCACCCTCCGCCGTCACGCGGCCTTCCTCCATGACCTCCAACAGCGCCGACTGCGTCTTCGGCGATGCACGGTTGATCTCGTCGGCCAGCAGAATCGAAGCGAACACGGCTCCCTTGTGGAAGCTGAACTCGTTCTTCTGCTGGTCGTAGACCGTAACGCCGGTCACGTCGCTCGGCAGCAGGTCGGGCGTGAACTGGATGCGCTTGTGGCTCCCCTGCACCGTTGCCGCCATGGACTTCGCGAGCTGCGTCTTCCCCGTTCCGGGGGCGTCCTCGAGCAGCAGGTGGCCCTCCGCGAGCATCGTGATGAACGCGAGCGTGATGATATCTTCCTTGCCGAGCACGACGCCGCCGACGGTGTCGACGAGCTTCTTGAACGTCGCGGCAAACCATTCGGCCTGCGGTTGGGACAGTGGCATTGACACTATGGGGTTCCCTTCGGAATCGGTTCGCTGACATGGTAATCGATGCGAGTGCGCATCAGCCTGGCCACCGCCTGACCGGAGTCTCCTCGCTCACACCATTGCCGGACACCACCATCCAGGCGTCTCCTGAAAAACCGGAATAACAAAGATGGTTGGTTCCGTCCGGTCGCGTGGTTCCGGTCGTCGTGGATCCGGACGCCGAGTTAATGACGACCTGCCCCGTCTGGAATGCGCTGTTTCCCCCGGTATTGTCACCCGTGTTGTAGCACTGGAAGTTGTAGGTGCCACTTGGGAAGTCATCCCAGTTCAGTTCGAAGTATCTGCAGTTTTCACCGTTGGCACCGCTGCATGATCCCTGTGCGTGAATAGGCCCGCGAGTGAGCGTGATGGACGGCTGCAGACCCCGGGCGGATGCATCGTTTGTTGTGGTCTGGGCGCCGTTGCCGTTGTTCTGCTTCCCTGTAGACGCTTCGACCTCAATAGTGACCCGTTGACCATTCGAGGCATTAACCGTCCTTGAACCACGGTTCCCAACCGACTCCCAACCGCCACCGTTGATGTTCACCCGCACTGACACAGGATGCCCGTTCGCGGATGGAGCATCCCACGAGACCTCCACGCTACCGACCCCGGCAGTTGCGTTCGCACTCGGCCTCCCGATCGGCCCATACGGATGGATACCAACGCTCGATGTTTCGCTCTCCGTCGACGCGCCGTCGGCCGTCCCTACAGTGCGCACCTGCACAGTGTGTGCCCCGTTCGAGGCGTTTACTCGCTGATTGCCGGCGCTCGCCGACTGCCAGGAACCGTTGTCGACTCGATACTGGTACGAGAGTTCACTCTCACGATAGCCGTTCAGCGCTCCTGCCTGAATGTTGATAGTCGAATACCGGTCCGAGTCGGAGACGTGGCTCACTGTCGGGGCGCCCGGAGGGTTGACCACACGAACCGCGTTGCTTGTGACGACTTGGCTGTTATCGACATCATTCGTCGCATAGACCCTGAAAGTGTACGGATTCTGATGCACGGGAAGCTCGAAAGTTTGAGTCACCGTGCCGCTAACTGGAGCGGAGAAGGTTCTGCTCTCCAAAGCGGTACTACCCTGATATGGAGTGATTGTGTACGTTTCAACAGCGGCGCCGTTACCATCTGACGGGAGCCAACTAACAGACACTTGCCGAACTCCTCCGCTCCCTACCGATTGCGTGGTTGCGGTAACCTCCCTGGGGTCTGTCGGCGGGCCCGCAGGAATCGTTTCTCGCGATTCCGACGACCACTCGCTCGGCTCATCAGCGTTGTTGTGCGCCTGCACGCTGAACGTGTACCCCGTACCGTTGCGCAAACCGGTCCAGGTGATGTTCGTGCTCTCGACCCGCTGCTGCGTGGTGCCGTCCGGAGCGGGAGGTGAGATCTCCAGCATGTAGAACTCGATGTTCGAGCCGCGGTTCTCCGGCTGCTCCCACGACACGTCCAGCTCCTGATCGCCGCGCTCGGCGCTCGGCGCATTCGGCTGCTCGGGGCGCACATCCGGGCGAGCGTCGATCGACGGGGGCGAGGGATCGGATTCACCGACATCGTTCACGGCTACGATCCGGAAGTTGTAGACCGTGTCATTCGTGAGCCCCGTCACGGTGCACGACGTAGAGCCGCACTCCTGTGCTCCACCATCCCACTCGACGATGTAGCCGGTGATCGGCGCGCCGTTCGCCGACGGCGCCGCCCACGAAAGCGTGACCTGAGCATCTCCGATAGCGTTCACGTTCGGCCGCAACGGTGCATCGGGGCGACCACGGACGCTGATCTCGACGTTGCCGACCGCGGTTCTCGCGTCGTTCTTCGTGGCGTCCTCGATCGTGTACTGCAGTGTCAGCATCCCGGAGAAGTCGGATCCGGGGGTGACCGTCACGTTCGTACCGTCCGTCGACGGCGCGCCGATCGCGTCACCACGCAACACCTGCACGTCACGAACGTTCAACGACTCGCCGATGTTCTGGAAAGGGTTGAAGTCGTTCTGCAGCACGTTCACGGTCACCTCGACGCCCTGATCCGTTTCGGCGGAGTCGGCGATCGCCTGCGGAAGCGGCCTTGTCGAGGCGACGACTTCGACCGTCACGGTGCCCGGCACCACATTGCCCGCGGGGTCCTCGATCAGGATCTGGTACGAGCCTCTCGTTCCGGGCGGTGTATCCGTCTCGGCCGTGGCGACGAACGTCTGATCGTTGATCGTCGCGTCGATGCCCTCTGCTTCGCCGCCGTCCATCCGGAACTTCATGTTCTCGAGGTCGCCGGGGTCCGGGTCCCT
>DXDC01000388.1 GCA_019115685.1 Candidatus Agrococcus pullicola | reverse complement strand
TCGCCGGATTGAGCGGACGCATCCCAGTCCATTAGTCAGGATAATTTGCTAAACTAATGGATTGTGTCCGATTCCAACCACTTCCCGCACGAATTGCGCATGGCCGTCGCACGGCTCTCCCGCGTCGCTCGCTACGCGAACACGTTTACCGACCTCAGCTTTCCTCAAATATCTGCGCTGGTGAGCATCGCGAAGCACGAGCCGATGACCCTGCAGCAACTCGCCGACCACGAACGCATCACGGCACCCAGCATGCTGAAGACCGTGCAGTCGCTGATCGAACTCGGCTACATCACCCGGCGCCCCCACGAAAGCGACAAGCGCAAGCAGCTGCTTGAAGTGACGAAACAGGGCAACGCAGCCATCGACGACGTACGCGAGCGACGCGACGCATGGATGCAAGACCAACTCGACCACCTGACAGAGGAAGAGATCGCCCTGCTGCGGGCCGCACTGCCCGCGTTGCAGCGCCTCGCAGGGCGCCATGTTTAGATCACTCTCCATCTTCAATTACCGGGCCTGGTTCTTCGGTGCCTTGATCTCGAACATCGGCGCTTGGATGCAGGCGACGGCACTGTCATGGATCGTCCTGACAGTCTTGACCGACAACGATGCGGGCGCCGTCGGCATCAACATGGCTCTGCAGTTCGGGCCGCAGCTCCTCCTGGTCCCCATCAGCGGGCTTGTGGCCGACAAATTCGACCGGCGCAAGATCCTGCTCGTCACGCAGTCGACGATGGGGCTGCTCGCGGTTGCTCTTGCCGCAATTACCGTCACGGGCGTCGTGCAGCTGTGGATGGTGCAGCTGTTCGCGCTCGCTTTCGGTGTCACCCAGTCGATGGATGCCCCGGCACGGCAGGCATTCGTCTCGCAGTTGGTGGGGCGACGCTTGCTGCCCAATGCGGTGGCGCTGAATTCGGCCTCCTTCCACGGCGCCCGCCTCATAGGCCCCGCCGTTGCAGGCCTCTCCATCGCCGCCGTCGGCCCCGGCTGGGTGTTCGCGCTCAACGCGCTGACGTTCCTCGCGATGATCATCGCGTTGCTCGCAATGCGTCGCGACGACCTCGAGCCGAGCCCGCGAGGAGCAAAGGGGTTCCGTGACATTGCGCAGGGCGTGAAGTACGTCGGCCGTCGCGACGACATCCTGATCGTGATGGTGATGGCCGTGCTATTGGGAACTTTCGGGCTGAACTTCCCGATCTTCATCTCCACGATGACGGTCGAGTTCGGTCACGACGCAGAGAGCTTCGGCCTCCTGTCCAGCTCAATGGCTATCGGCTCCGTCACCGGCGCACTGCTGGCCGCTCGTGCCGAGCATCCACGCTACTCCCTGATCATCGGCGGACTCGGCCTCTTCGCCCTCGGTGCCGCGGGCGCGGCATGGTCGCCGAATATCTGGTTCTTCGGCCTGACACTTGCGGCACTCGGGCTGTTCGGGCAGCTGTTCATGACCAACGCGAACTCGCAGATTCAGCTCTCGACGGCGCCGGAAATGCGCGGGCGCGTTATGGCGCTGTACTCGGCGGTCTTCCTGGGCGGCACTCCTATCGGCGCTCCCATCGTCGGGTTCGTCGCGAACGCGCTCGGGCCGCGCTGGGGCATCATGGTCGCCGTCGTCGCAGCTGCGATCGCGTTCGGCATCGGAGTGATCTGGTGGATGCGCGCCCGCAAAGCAGACCGCCTCACACGCACGGGAACACTCAATGTTCCGCCCATAACGCAGACACTCGATACCCGCAACTGACGGCGGATGCCCTCCGGACCACTCGGATCAGGCGTCGAGGGCCCGCTCGATGTCCTCGGCGAGCTCGGCAGGCTCCGTCTGCGGTGCGTAGCGGCTGATCACTTGACCATCGCGACCGACGAGGAACTTCGTGAAGTTCCACTTGATACGGTCGCCGAGCACGCCGCCCTTCTCGGTGCGCAGCCACTGGTAGAGCGGGTGCGCTTGCTTGCCGTTGACTTTCGTCTTCTCGAACATCGGGAAGCTCACGCCGTAATTGACCTGGCAGAACTCCTCGATCTCGTCGCTGCTACCCGGCTCCTGCCCTGCGAACTCGTTGGATGGGAAGCCGAGAATCGTGAATCCGCGGTCACCGTACTTCTTGAACAGCTCCTGAAGGCCCTCGTACTGCGGCGTCATACCGCACTTGGACGCGGTGTTCACGACGAGCACCACGTCGCCCTCGAAATCGCGCAGCGAGCGCTCCTGCCCTTGCAGAGTCGTTGCCGTGAAGTCGCCCAAAGTTGCCATGAGTCCATTGTGTCACCGGATGCGCTGAATGCATCCCCTGCGTGTCTCGCGCACGGTCGCCCTACAAGCGGTGCCTCCCGATCGCGCAACAGTCCTGCGGCTTCCGCTCAGTAACCCGAGCCGGATGCGTCAGTGTCGTCGGCGAGGATGGCCGCCGCTGCTGATACGCCAAGCCGGGTAGCGCCGGCTTCGATCATCTCGAGTGCAGCGGCGCGGGAGCGGATGCCGCCGGATGCTTTGACACCGAGTTTGCCTTCGACGGCCTCGGACATCAGCCTGACCGCGTGCACGGATGCGCCACCGGACGGGTGGAAGCCGGTGGAGGTCTTGACGAAGTCGGCTCCTGCCCGAGCTGCGGCCTTCGAGGCGCCGACGATTGCCTCATCGTCGAGCGCTGCAGTCTCGAGAATGACCTTGAGCACCGTCGGCCGGGGAGCGGCTCCTCGCACCTCGCGAACGTCCGCCTCCACGTCTTCGAAGCGGTGTTCAGCGGCCGCCGCAACGTCGATGACCATGTCGATCTCGTGAGCACCGTTGGTCACGGCGATCTGCGCTTCGAGCGCCTTGACACGGGAGTCGTGCTTGCCGCTGGGGAACCCGGTGACGACCGCGACCTTGACATCGCTGCCAGCGGGAATCTCGACGGGCAGCATGTTCGGCGAAACGCACACCGAGTACACGTCGTGCTGCACCGCGTCCGCGACGAGAGCTTCGACATCGGAGGGAGTGGCTTCCGGCTTCAACAGCGTTGAGTCCATGTACTTGGCGAGAGTTGCGTTATCCATGTTCATATTCTCGCACCTCAGGCACGCAGCAGGATCTTGCCGCGGCGATCCGGCTGCTGGAACCTACCCTGCGCATCCGCTGCTTGAGCGAGCGGGAATCGCTCCGAAACCTGCGGCACGATGCCGCCGCGTTCGATGATCGGCCACACGTGTTC
>DXDC01000387.1 GCA_019115685.1 Candidatus Agrococcus pullicola | reverse complement strand
ACTTCTAGGGTCCTGGTTCGGTTCAGATGATGGCTTCGCAACTCTCATCTTGTACCGGCCAGGGCCTCTTCATGTTGTGACACACCGCAGCTGCCCCACCGTCAGCTACGCACTCCGTATCGCGAAGAGCCGCTGAAGGTTCGTCGTGGTCGCTTGCCGGCGGTGTGGTCGGGCATAGTGACATCCTCTCGTGCGGGACGGGGCCCGCTAAATCGGGTGTCCACTCAACGAGGGTAGGGCCAGACTGCGATTCATAGTCCTCAGCGTCATTCACAGTCACAGCTTCCAACTCCCCGGCACTGACACGGCATAGTCCGGCACGCCGATCGCCTCGAAGTGCTGCTTCGCGGACTTGATCTTGGCGTTCTCCGTCGGGCGGCGCTTGATCTCGTCTTCGGTGCTCTTCGTCTCGCGGATCATGTACACCCGCTCTTCGCCGTCCTCGTGCTTAACGATCGCCCAGTCCGGGTTGTACGGGCCGACCGGGGTGTCGATCTTGAACCTGTCGGGCAGCTTTATGAAGAATTTGATGTCCTCGCGGCCGTCGAGCAGTTCCGCGAACTGGCGCTCGGGGTCGGAGTCGTAGACGACGTAGTCGAAGTTCGACTTGTCCGAGTTCTCCAGCTTGTACATCTGGTCGAGGAAGCGCTCCTTCTCCTCCGCGCCCTCCTTGCGCAGTTCACGCAGCTCGTAGACAGAGCCTGCAATCTTCTCGTACTGCACGCCGTCGACGACGAGCTTCGCGAGCTCGGTCTGCATGAGTCGCTTGACCATGGCGATGAAGTCGTTCGGGTTCGCGATGAACTCGCCCAGCCGTCCACTGCCGACGAGGACGTCGACAATGGTCTTGCGGGTGAGGGACGTGGCCTCCTGCAATTCCCCGATGATGTCGGGCAGGTCGTAGCTGCCTCGGAGTTCCTGCTGACGCGACCCGAGTTCCTGGCCCTTCGCGCCACCGCGGAGCACCTTCACGCCCGCGCGGGTAACTTGAATACGCAGCGGGTCGATGACTGGTGCCTCCTTAATCGCCCTGACCGAGTTCTCGATGATCTTGTCGCGCTCCACCTCGACGCGGTACGTCGTGCGACGGCTGATCGTCTCCCAGAACTTCTCGAACTCCGGGTTCGCGAACAGCTCCTTGTTGAGCTTGCGCGAGTGACGCTTGCTCTTCTGCTTGACGTACTTGCCGATGTTCGCACGACCGACCAACTCGATAACGAACGGCTCAGCCCACATAAAGTCGACGGGCATGTTGAGACTGAAGTCGAGCCTGTTCGGTTGAAACTTCGGCTGCACAACGCCGTCCTTGTCGATGAACTTCTGCGCGAGCAAGTGCTCCCAGATCGACACGGATCCCTCGTAGCCGAGGTTCTCATCGGTAAGCGAGCCGTCAGGGTTCTGCAGCGGGATCTTCGAGAACTCCGCCTTGCGCACACGCCCGATTTCGACACCCGCGTCCTTGTACTCCTTCTGGAGCGCATCAGCGAACTGCTTATACGACTCGTTCGCGACCACGGTCAGCGTTGCGATGCCGCGATCGGCAACGCGCTCGTAGCCGCCCGCGCTCTTCGCGACCGGCAGGCGCAAGCCACGACCGAGCGTCTGGCGGCGCTCCGTCTCGGCGCCCATTTCGCGCAGGGTGCAGATCTGGAAGACGTTCGGGTTGTCCCAGCCCTCGCGCAGGGCAGAGTGGCTGAACACGAACCGTGTCGGCTCGTTCTCGTCGAGCAGCCGTTCCTTTTGCTGCATGATCAGCTCGTAGGCATCGTCCTCGGCCTTGGTCTTGCCTGACTTCGAGACCTCCTGGAAGCCGTCAGGTGCTCCCTTCTTGCCCTTGAGCACGGAGAAGTAGCCACGACGCAGTGCGGCGGGGTCTTGCGGAAGCAGTTCCTGATACTGCGTGGACTTGGCGCGTTCCTCGCGGAATAGCTCGTCGAACCACTGCACAAACTGGCCGTTTGCATCATTGTTGCTCGAGCCGTCACCGAGGAAGCTCTCCACCTTGTCGATGAAGAACAGGCTGAGCACCTTGATGCCCTTAGCGCGCAACTGTGTCTCCTTGCGCAGGTGCTCCTTGATCGTCTCGCGGATCATCTCCTTGTAGATCGCGCCCGACGATCCGCCGATGCTCTCGCCCTCATACAGGTAGCCATGGAGCGTCAGGTCGACGTAGGCGGGTTCGAGACTCATCTCATTGACCCGCCAGCCGTCGTACTGCGCATTGCCGGTAAGCCGGGCGTCAGACAGCTCCTGGTTCTGCTTGACGTTCACCACGCGGCGCTCGAGCGATCCGTCAGCCTTGCGGCAGGACAGCTCCAGCCGGGCAACCCAGCCCTTGTCGTTCTTGACTTCGACCAGCTTGATATATGGCGTCGCGTCCGCACCCTGCTGCTGCACGTCCGCCACCACGATCTGCTTCACCAGGCCGAGGTCATGCGCGTCGACCGGATCGAGCCGGTAGACGACGTTGCGGAGCTTCTTGTGCGTCGCGCTGTAGCGCAACGTGAACACGGGGTCGAGCTCGCTCACGGCCGACTGAGACAGCCTGGATTCCATGTTCTGCGGCTCGTCCATGATGACGACCGGATGCGTCGCCTTCAGATAGTCGATCGGCTTAAGGCCGTTCAGCTTGTCGCGTGTCTGGTGGATGATGCGCGTGTTCGCGTTGCCACGGATCGAGTCGATCGTCATGACCATGATCTGCACGTTGGTCGACGTCGCGAACGACTGCACCTCCTCGGGCGTCTTACCGCTGTAGACCGACGAGTCGAAGGTGATGTTGCGCTTCTTGTACAGGTTTTCGAAGTGCGACCGCATGAGCCGGATGCTCGTGTTCACGCCCTCACGGATCGCCACGCTCGGCACAAGGATCACGAACTTCGTGAAGTTGTACTTCTCCGCCAGCTCGAAGATGGTGCGGAGGTACACGTACGTCTTACCTGTGCCCGTCTCCATCTCGATGTCGAAGTCGAGCGCCGAGTCATCGAACAGCTTCGAGGCAACCTCGAGGCCGTTCTTGTCCTGTACGCGCTGCAGGTTGGCCAGCACGGTGTCCCGGCCGAGCACCAGCCGGTTACCGACGGCGCCGACCTCCTGCGAGAGGTCGAGGTCGAGCGCCGCGTTCTCCGTCTCGTCGACAGCGGCGACCTGGCCGCGCAGCGTCGTCTCCAGCTTCTCGCCGTCCTTTGGCTGTCCGTCGAACAGGTCGACGACCGACTTGATCGCGTCGAGCTGGTAGGGCTGGCTGGCGTCGAACTTGAATCCGCTGTTCGCTGTGTTGTCTCCCATGATCAGGCCGTCCAGAGCTCAATGCCCTTGCTCTTGCAGAGCTGGGCCAGGTTGGTCTTCAACTGATCATCGCCCTGGAACGCGTCCTCGAGGACGATCAGACGCTGCGGATCCTCGTCCGCCACTGCACGCAGCTGCTCGAGCGCCGGCTTGACGTGCTCGTTCAGGTAGGCGAGCACAATGCCGTCACCCACCGAGCGCAGATTGAGGCCGGCCACGTCGACAGGAGCGATCTGCTCAGTCAGCGAGTAGCCCTGCTTGAGAAGGATCTCGGAAAGGAGGTCATCCGCCGACGCGTCATCAGCGCTGCTCGACTCTCGCAGATCGAAGAGGTGCTGCTCAAGTTGATTGCGGTCGACGTCGCTCGAGACCTTCCACTTCGAGAAGTTGGTATCGGCAAGCATGTAAGCGCGATAGCCGAAATCTCCGGGCCCCCCGGATTCTGCCAACGCCCTCTCAACTTCATCTATTCGCGCGCGACTAATATCCGCGATAGTTCTAAACCCCGCACTCCACGCCTCACTTTGCGTCGCCAGCGGCTCAGGCAACTGAACCTGAATTACTCGACGACGCGCACCGTCTTCAGCGTTCAACGCCATAACAGCATGTGCTGTCGTGGCCGACCCTGCGAAAAAGTCGAGAACAATGTCGTCTGCAGATGTCGTCGTAAGCAATAGTTGGCGAATCAATTTCGTAGGCTTCGGATAGTCTACGAACACTCCAGCGCCGAGGAGGTCATCAACTTCTCGCTTCGCCGTGGCGGTGTCCCCGGCGACCTTCCGCGATAGCAACGTCACTGGGACCAGGCCCGATTGAACTTCGGACAAGTACCTCTTCACCATCGGAAGCGAATCACCGGCGCCCCAGACGACTGCCCCCTCAGCAACCTTTGCGTTCCAAGACGCCTCGCTGAACACCCAGTACCGATCCTTCGGACGCTTGAGGATGGTTCCGTCCGGCTTCGTAATGGCATAGTCAGCGGAGTAAAAGTTGTGCGCAGTGACAGGATCCAGCTTCCACGGCCCCTTGGGGTCATTGTCCGGATTCTTGTAGGCGTCGGCCGCCGCGCCATCACGAGGAAGCAAATGCCGGTCCCACGACTCCTTTCGCTTCGCGAACGCGACAATGTACTCGTGCTGACTACTGAAGTACTTTGAGGAGTTCTTGCGCGTGTGAACCTTCTCCCAAGCGAGGTTCGCAAGGTGGTTTGATTCGCCGAATAGCTCCTTCATGAGCCTGACTAGTGAATCGACTTCATTATCATCGATGCTGACGAAGATCGCTCCATCCTCGGTCAACAAGTTCCGCGCCAGCTTCAACCGCGGGTACATCATGTTGAGCCAATTGGAGTGGTAACGCCCCTCGGTGTCGGCGTTGGTCGAGAGCTTCTTGCCCTCCTCGTTGACCTGGCGCGTCCACTCGAGGTAGGTGTCGAGACCCTCTTTGTAGTTGTCCGGATAGACGAAGTCCTTGCCGGTGTTGTACGGAGGATCGATGTAGATCATCTTGATCTTGGCATGGTAGTGCTTCTGCAGGATCTTCAGCACTTCGAGGTTGTCGCCCTCGATGAACACGTTCTTGGTGGTGTCCCAGTCCTTCGAGTTCTCGAAGTCGGGGCGCAGCGTCGCCGTCGTCGGAGTTTGAGCCGCACGTAAGGCACGCTTCTTGTCCGGCCAAATCAGCCCGAAGCGCTCGCTGGTGTCGGCAGCGTCGCCGTCCAGCAGCTCCTTGAGCTTCTCCACGTCCACCTTGCCGTCGGCGATGACCTCGGGCATCAGCTCAGCAAGTTGCGCCGCCAGCTCAGTCTGGAAGTTCGGGGTGGCGGATGGTGTTTCGTGGATTTCTTCGCTCATCGGGTATTTCTCTTTCCTGAGTTTAACAATTGTGATGTCTATTGTGAATGCTGACCGTTACGCGACGATGCGCCAACGGATCGCGAACAGGTGCTCGGAGTGCTGCGTGCCCTGTAGGGATTGTTCGATCATGTCGAGCTTCTCGTCGATCTCGGCCTGCAGTTTGCGGCGTGCATCGCGGAAGTCATCGTCAGCCTCGTCCGCCCGGCGCTCCCACTTGCGGGCCTCTCGCTTGAGCTTGAGCTGCTCCATCGGGTCGTCCGCCTGCTTCGCCGCCTTGCGGGCCTCCTTCTCCTTGGTGCGGTACTCGCGGATCTTGCCTTCGTGCTCGGCCTTGCGATCCTGCTGGTTGCGGTAGAGCAGCTCCTCCTGCTGGTCGTAGTAGCGAGAGTTGCGCCCCTGGACTTCTTTCTCCAGCTCACCGAGCCGCGTCTTGAGCTGCGGCTCGACCTTCGCGAC
>DXDC01000386.1 GCA_019115685.1 Candidatus Agrococcus pullicola | reverse complement strand
GCCCTTCGTCGAGGCGATGACGTCGCGCATCTTCTTTTCGAACGCCTCGTAGAACATCGAGAGCGGGAACTCGTCCTGGTGCACGAGGTCGGTCATCTCGCGCGGCGTCCCATCGAGCGGAAGCTCGCCTGCCTTCCACTTGGATGCCGGGTTCGGTTCGAGCACGCTGGAGACGAGTTCGTACGCGGCCAGCCAGTGCGACTTCTTCGGCCGGTCGATCGACGCCCAGTACAGGTGTTCGATCTCCTCGCCCAGCTGGTTTACGACGTCGGGCACTTCGTCCCAGTCGAAGGAGAGTGCATTGTTCGTCCAGTGCAGGACGCGCTTCTGGTGCATCCAGGCGAACAGGAGCTGGCCTCCCAGCCCGTCGTAGTTCTTGACGCGGCCGCCCGTGATCGGGAATCGGAAGATGCGGTCGAAGATGATCGCGTACTGCGTCGCCTGCGCCATCTTCAACATCTTCTCATCGGCCTCGTCGCGCGTCTTCTGCTGCTCGAGGCGACGCTGGATGCGCACCGACTCGCGGAATGCGGTCAGGTCGCAGCGCAGCTCTTCGAGCGAGTAGAGGAAGAACGGCATCCGCTGCTTGATCATGAACGGGTCGAACGGAAGATCTCCGCGCATGTGCGTGCGGTCGTGGATCAGGTCCCACATCACGAACGTCTCCTCCGCGAGGCTCTGGCTCTCGAGCATCTCCTGCGCGAGCTCGGGCAGCTCGAGCTTCGTGACGTCGAGCGCGGCATCCACGACGCGGCGGTACCTGGCGGCCTCGCGGTCTTGGAAGATCGCGCCCCACGTGAACTGCGGGATCTCACGGATGGCGACAGTCTCGGGGAAGAGCACGGCCGAGTTCGTGTCGTAGCCGGCCGTGAAGTCGATGAAGCGCAGCGGTACGAAGAGCTTGTTGCCGTAGTCGCCTGCCTCCAGCTCCGCAATGAACTCGGGCCAGATGACCTCGGCGAGCACGGCTTCCACCTTGCGCTCTCGTGATCCGTTCTGCGTCAGCATCGGGAAGACGACCAGATGCGTCAGCCCGTCGATGCGGTGCTGCTGCGGCTGGAAGAGCACGAGCGAATCGAGGAAGTCGGGTTCTGTTCCGACGCCGTTCTCGATCCAGCGCTCGAAGTCCTTGGCGTTCTGCTCCATGTAGTCGGCATTGTGCGGGAAGAGCGGCGCCATTTCGCGGATGCCGGATGCGATATCGCGCATGAGCGCTTCCGCGCGCTCATGGTCGCCGGTGTCCTCTACCAAACCCTTGGCGTTCTGCAGCGGCTGCAGTTCGGAAGCAGCCTGCTTGATCCGCTGCCAAGCGGGGTGGACGGCCAGTTCCGCCGGTGCCGTCAGCGTGGTCTCCATCGACATCGAATGCTCCTTCTCGGGTCTATTTGCTTGTTCATTCAGCGTAGGCGCGAGTCAACGCAAAAGGGTTGCGCAGGCGGGGAGCAGGTTTGCGAGTTTCCTGCGCGCGCGGATCGGCGGCTCGCGAGTCGCAAAAGAGTTGCGGAGGATGGAAATTCTGGCCGAGGGTATGCAAATCTGCCTGAGTTAGGTTAGCCTTACCTTGGTGACAACCAAGGGGTGTCAACCAAGGTGAGCCGGCGACGCAGAAGTCACCGGGACTCTCGACAGACGCACCGCCGGCTCACCTTCATTATCGCGTCGCACGCACCAGCGGTGTGGAGAAAAGTATCGACTGTCGTGCGCGGAGGGGTTCGGGCCTGTTCGGTCTCGTTGCGTCCCGTTCGATGAAGCGGCCGAAAGTCGCGGTTTTTCCCAAGGACTGACCGTTGGGCAGTTTTTCGGGCGTAAGATGCAGAATCTCAGTCTTTCGGGCACGGCCCTCGCAGCGTCTTCGAGGCTAGAGGTTTTAGCGGAAGCCCGGTGGCTCGTCTAGAAGATCATGGGGCGATCGTCGTCGAGTTCCGTCTCGAGATCGAGATCGACGACGACGGGCACGTGGTCGCTGGGAGCGTCACCCGCGCGTTCGTCGCGATGGATGCTCGCATCAGTGACGAGGTCCGCAAGCGAGCCGGTCGTCAGCACGAAGTCGATGCGCATGCCCTCGTTTTTCGGCCAGCGACCCGCCTTGTAGTCCCAGTAGGTGTAGCCCTCGGCATAGTCGCGCACGACGTCCTGCAGGCCTGCGCCCAGGAGCGCATTGAACGCGTCTCGCTCCGGTTGCGAAACGTGCGTCGATCCTTCGAACGCGGCCATGTCCCAGACGTCCCCGTCGAGCGGGGCGATGTTGAAATCGCCGAGGTAGGCGACGAGATCGCCGGAGGTTCTCTCGGCCTCTTGGCGCAGCACGCGCAGCCAGTCGAGCTTGTACTGCAGGTGCGGGTGGCCCAGGTCGCGACCGTTCGGCACGTAGAGGCTCCAGAGCCGCACGCCTTCGACATCGGCCGACATCGCGCGCGCTTCGACGACGGGGTCGCCCGTGTTCGCGTATCCAGGCTGCTCCGGCAGCTGCAGACGCACATCCGTCATCGGCAGACGGGATGCGATGGCCACGCCGTTCCACTGGTTCAGCCCGTGCGCCTGCACTTCGTAGCCGGCCTCCTCGAACTGCTGATACGGGAACTGCTCGGGCTTGCACTTGATCTCCTGCATGCACAGCACATCGACGTCGGCGCGCTCCATCCAGTCGACGACGCGGGAGACACGGGTGCGGATCGAGTTGACGTTCCAGGAGGCAATACGCATGCCACCAGCGTATTCTTCCAGGCGCCTCGTGAAAGAATCGAACGCGTGGATACTGCTCGCCTGTTCTCTACGCTCGAACTGTTCGGTGCCGAAGTCGACCGTGCCGAGGAGCACCTGTCGCTGCAGTCCGGCTGCGCGGAATGGACGATAGGGCAGGTCATCCGTCACGTCGTGCACGTGCAGCGGGAGATCACGCTGTCCCTGCTGCGCGACGAGGAGCCGGGGCGGATGCTCGGGATGCTCGACATCTCCGACGAGGCGGCCCCTGAAGCCTGGCGGGCAGTTGCCGAGGGCATCCGCACGGTTGTCGGCGAGCGTAAAGAGCTCAGCGACCGCTTCGTGCTGCCTGCTTTCGATGCGACGGTGCACGCGTGGGACATCCGGGCCGGGCTCGTCGATGCCGGGCTCGCAGAGCCGCTCGAGCTCGACTCCAGGACTCTCACGTGGCTCGAAGCGTTCAAGAAGCACGCCCCGGAGGAGCTCATTCGAAGGCCCGGCATGTTCGGGCCCGAACAGCCGACGCTTTCAGCGGCGAGCCCGACCACCAAGTTCATGGCGTGGGCCGGGCGCACGCCCTTGAGCTAGCTGTCAGCTTTCGTCGAGACTTCGACGCGAAACTACTGCGATGCGTCGCGCTACTCAGTTCGGTCCGCTCATCCAGCGCTATGGCACGACGGTGTCGGTTGGTCACGTGCTCTGGCAGTTATCGATCGGGCCTTTGCTCCTGATCGCGTCGGTCGGGGTCGGCCTGGTGCAGGAACGGGGAGAACCGAGGTGGTGGCTGACTGTGGCCGTCGCCGCAACCTTGCTTTTCATCATCGCGGGGGTCGTTCTGCTCTGGAGTACGTCCGCATTCCTGGACGTGTACGCATACGGCATTGTCATTGGGAGGAGATTTCCGGGTAGCCCGGTGCGCCACATGTGGTTCGCGGAGATTCATCCTGCCTCCATCCGAGTGTTCGACGATATCGACTCGGTGCGCAGCCTGCCCTTCCGGAGCCTTTCTTCGAAATGGCATTTCAGCGGTGGGGCGGACCTCGCCGTGACGTTCGTGGGGCCTGACCGTGGAACGGCTATCGGCACGTATGCAAGGCAGCCGTCGCCCGGGACAGGATACGTGATTTTCGGTTCACAGCGCGCGGAGGAGATCGCTGACTTGATTCGAGCCGGTTTGGAGCGTGGCGGTTATCCGCACGACGCTGCTCATGAAACGGCAGCGTTCGGCGTGCAGCGGCTGCGCGGTGTCGGGTCGATGGCACTCGGCTCTATACCGGGTACTCGCGCGAGTTGGCAGCCCGCGACGAATTTCCATGCCAGTGGCTAGCGCGAGCCATTAAGCGTTGGTCCGCTTCCAGTTGGCTACGGCATACATCGAGGTGGCGACGACCGCGAAACCGACACCGGCGATGGGGAATAGAATCCAGGAGATGTGCCAGGCACTCCAGATGAAGCTCCAAGCCAGGTAAATCATGACCATGAAGGGCCAGTAGACGCTCGCAACGAGCCCTATGCGCGTGTCGGTGCGCTCCTCGATCTTGTCCTCGGGTTTCGGCGGACCCGATTCGATGAGCGTCGTGAGTCCTCCTCTCGAAACGCCGTTCACGATGAGCACGGCGACTCCGAGACCGGCCACCGCCAGGAACGCGGCACCGGCCGAGTGATACGAATCAGCCTCTCGCAAGACGACGGTCGGAACGAGGGCCAGGACGAGCAGGCCGATGCCGGTGACGAGCCCGGTGGCGAACTTCCAGTTCGATCGTTCCCCGCGCAATTTGTACTCGTCTTTGGTTCGTGGATCAAGCATGATCTCATGATTGGAGAACCGGGACGCGGTCGGCTGGACGAAGGCGCTGACGATGAACATGCCGATGGCGATCGCGATGATCGCGAACAGACCCGCCTGCGCCCACACGTACTCATTGCCGCCTCCGAGCCATGCGAAGCCGGCGATCGCCAGCATGATGATGAAGACCCCGCCGCCGATCAGGATGCCCGTGTTGCGCGACTCGCGGAGGCTGCGCTCGGCTTCCTCGCGGCCGACGACGGGAATCGTCTCAGCATCCCCCGCATCGTCGAGGGCCTGGCGGATGCCCAGCGCATCCGCCAGCTCGTCGAGATTGCCGAACTCGGTGATGACGCGCCCTGTCGCTTCGTTCGGACTGACGCCGGCGGCGATGAGCTCCTCGTACTTGTCCTCGCTCATCTGCAGGAGTTCGCGGCGGGCCCGTTCGAGCTCGGCGGTGCTCGGCAGATTCGTGAAGAGTCCGTTGATGTATGTCTCGACTGCGGTGTTCATGGTGTGTTCCCCTCCCGTTCGAGGAATCGGGTGACGATGCGGTGCGCGGCTCGCCACTCGGAGGTTCTTGTCTGCAGCTGGGCCTCGCCGTCGGGCGTGAGGCGGTAGTAGGTGCGGGCTCGCCCTCCCGATTCGGTGCCTGCGTACGAGTCGAGCAGCCCGCGCTGCTCGAGACGTCTGATGGCGGCGTAGAGCGTGGTCTCCTTCGTGACGTACTCGCCCTGGGAGATCTCGTCGACGCGTTTCGCGATCGCGTAGCCGTACGAGGGTCCTTCTGTGAGCACACTGAGGATGACCAGGTCGATGGTGCTGCGAACAAGATCGCTGCTGAGCACTTGCGGCCTCCCCTCTGTGTACTGCACGTCATGTAGTTATTACTTCATGTCATGTAGTAGTTACTCTATGTCATGTAGTAGTTGTTCGCAAGGGGTGCTGGCCGACCCGAATGTCGGCGCAAACCATGCATTCGGAACTATTCGGGAAACGCCTGCCCAGCAGGCAGCCGGGTAGGCGTTTCCCGAATCGCGGGCGTTCGCCGGTCGGGTCCCTTTAGCGGCCCGCGGTCGAGCGGAGCACGAACTCCTTGAGGTCTGCCGCCTGCCGGAGGCGGCTCGCCTCGTGGACGTACATCATGTGCCCCGCCTCGTAGTAGCGGCGCTCGATGTTGTCTTGCAGGTGCGCAGGGATGGGCAGATGCGCGAGGTCGTCCTCCGCGCGCCCAGGGGGTGTTGCGCCGTCGTAGTAACCGAACGCGACGTGTACCCGCAGGT
>DXDC01000385.1 GCA_019115685.1 Candidatus Agrococcus pullicola | reverse complement strand
GTAGCCGAGCGCGAGCAGCGCGATCTTGTTGCAGACCGGGCACCCCACGGCGAACCATGCCAGGATCCCCGCGGCTCCGCCGAAGCGCGCGCTGCGCCGGCTCGCGGCGGATTCGCGGACTCCCTCGTCGTCGCCCATGTCAGGCGGCCGAACGTAGGTCGCGATCAGGATCCCGGTGAGCGCCGAGGTGACGATCCACACGGGATAGTTCCACGGCACAGGCGGGATGTCCCGTGCGAAGACCGGGTTCGGGATCAGCACCGTCACGAGTCCGACGATCACGGCGATCACCGTGGCCGACACGACAGCGACAAGAATCTGACGTCGGCGCCACATCCGCAGCGCGCGGTACGCAAGCACGACCGACTCTGTCTGACGATGCGACCAGCGTGCGAGACCGTTCATGGGGTCTACTATGCCAGATAGATTACTATCGTGCATAGTAATTAATCAGACCGCACCACGCGTCGGTCGCGCAGCCCGGCGCTCGCACGACTCCGATCCCGACCCTGGAGAAGAAGTCCGCATGACCCCACAGGGCCCCGTGTCCCGTCCGCGCCGCACGCGCACGCTGATCCTGATCGCGGGGCTCGTCGCTGCGTTCATCGTCATCATCGTCGTGGCTCAGCTGACGATGAACTCCTCGAACTCCGCGACGCCGGTGTCTCCGACGCCCCCGGCGTCAGAGACACCGCCGCCGACGCAGGACGCGTCGGAACCGAGCGAACACCCGTCGGCCGGCACCGGCGAGCACCCCATGGACTCGCCGCTCGTCCGACGTGATCCCGACGACCCGATGGCCATGGGCGATGTCGACGCACCCGTGGTGCTGATCGAATGGACGGACTTGCGGTGCCCGTTCTGCGCTTCCTTCAGTCAAGACACATTCCCCACCATCGTCGAGGAGTACGTCGACGCCGGCCTCGTCCGCTTCGAGGTCGTCGACGTCGCGTTCTTCGGCGACCAGTCAGTCGATGGCCAGATCGCCGCACGCGCGGCGGGCAAGCAGGACCGCTTCTTCGAGTTCCTCGACGTCGCCTATGCGGCCGCGCCCGACCGAGGGCATCCCGATCTGCCGCGCGAGAAGCTGATCGGCTTCGCGGAGGAGGCCGGCGTGCCGGACATCGATCAGTTCACGGCGGACCTGGACGACCCGGAGGTACGCACCGCCGCCGAGCAGAGCACCGAATACGCACAGCAGGTCGGCGTCAACGCGGTGCCGTTCTTCCTGGCCGGCGACGTCGCGCTGTCCGGCGCCCAGCCCGTGGACGTCTTCCGCGACTACCTGGACCAGGCAGTCTCGAAAGTGGGCTGAGTCGTGACCATCGGCTTCCTCGGCGCCTTCATCGGCGGGCTGCTCACGCTGCTCAGCCCCTGCTCGGTGATGCTGCTGCCCGCATTCTTCTCCTACGCTTTCTCGGACACGGCGAAGCTGCTCGCGCGCACCGGGGTCTTCTACCTCGGTCTCATCACGACCCTGCTCCCGCTCGGCGTGCTCGCCGGAACGCTGGGGTCATTCGTCAATCAGCACCGCTTCACCCTCGTGACCGTGGCGGCGGCCATCGTGATCCTGCTCGGCGCGCTCATGCTGCTCAACGTTCCGCTGCCGTTCCTCCGCGGCGGCCAGGGATCCGCGGAGAGCACCTCACCCGTGTCGGTCTACGCGCTCGGCACGGTGTACGGACTCGCCGGCGTCTGCGCGGGCCCGCTGCTGGGCGCGGTCCTCACCGTGGCCGCGGTGACGGGCAGCGCGCTGTACGGCGGGCTGACCCTGCTCCTGTTCGCCGCGGGCATGACCCTGCCGCTGCTGGTCCTCGCGTTCGTCTGGGGCAGGCTGCCGTTCGTTCGCCGTCTGATCCGGCCACGCGAAGTGCGCATCGGCCGCTGGCGCAACACGTGGACGGGCATCATCGGCGGCACCCTCACCATTGCGCTCGGCGTCCTGCTGATCGTCACGAGCGGCACATCCTCCCTCGGCGGCCTGCTCGACGCGTCGACGCAGGTCGAGATCGAGGGCTGGGCGTATCAGGCGACCGGCGGCGTGCCGGACTGGATCGTCGCCGCCGTCGTCGTGCTCATCACCGGCAGCGCCTGGCTTCTCGTGCGCCGTCGGCGGCGACGCGAGCGCGCGAGCGCGGCAACGGCATCGGACTAGCTGCGCTGGCCGTCCGGCGCGGCGTCGGCACGGAAGCGAGGATGTTCGGGGGGTTGCTCGCTGAACGTCGCGGCTCACGCCACGGTGAGCACGAAGCGCGCGTATCCCGTCAGCATCGGCTCGCCCGAATCGGTCGCCTCGATGATCACATGGGTCACGGATCCTGTTCTGGCGTCGTCGTCGATCGTCACCAACGCACCGGACTCGGAAAGTTCGACGCGGGCGCGCGCGGTCGACGCGTTCTCGTCGACGTACGCGCGGATCCGCACCTCATCGCCGTCGGGGTCGGTCACCGTGAACGCCAGCTCGACGCGTTCACCGGCCGAGACCGCTCGGTCCACCGGCCCGCCGGGGTCCACTCGCGGCGCGTGGTTGGCACCGGCATAGTCCGGCGTCACCGACCACCGCAGGCGTGCGGCGAGATCCCGCTGATACGCCCCGAACCACTGCCCTACCTCGCCTCGGTCGGTGATCGGTCCGGCGAGCCCCAGTCCGGTGTCGCCGACGCTGCGCCAGCGGTGCGGGTCGTCGGGGTCGCGCTCTTGACGTCCGCCCCACCCGCCGAACGACGGGTGCTCCCAGTTTCGCAGGCCGTTGTCGATGTGCAGCGCGAAGGTCGAGGTGTCGCCCTCGGAGATCCAGGATCCGGCAGGCTGAATCGGGCACCACACGGTATACCCCTGCGCCTCGAGGTCCTCCTTCGTCGGGTTCGCGAGCCCGAAGTAGTCGCCTTCATCGAAGCCGTCGGCCATCTGCTTGCCATCGCCCCAGACGCGATATTCCGCGCCGATCGGTCCGACAGTCGTGACGTTCTCGCGCATCCATGCCGGAGACAGGTAGACGGCGTCCTCTTCCGACACGACCGACGAGGCGAAGTACCCCCACGCCATCGTCGCGACGTCCCGGAACTCCAGGTCGGGCCATCGTGGCCGAATGTACTCGGCGAAGGTGTTGTCCTGCTCGGCGAACGCCGTGATGACCGTGCGACTCGTGATGAGGGCGTATATCTCGTCCCACCGTTCGGTGCCGCGGAACTCCTCCTCGATCGACAGGAGCGCGCGTGCGATCGTGTTCGTGCCGCCCCACGCCTGCGCGAAAACCTGACCGGGCGCGTCGCCGAGCAGCACGTCTCGCACCAGATCCGATCCCGGTGTCGGCTCGCTCATGTCACCGACGTTCTTCACGTTCCCGACCGCGACAAGCTTCCGTAGGTCCGCGGGGAGCGGATAGCGCGCGTCGTGGCGTACCAGGTTGTCGTATGCCTTCTCATACGCATCGACCGCAATGTCGATGTGCATCCTGTCGCCAGGGTCCGGCCATCGATAGGGGGCGACCCCATTCGCCGTGTCGCCTGAGTAATGGAACTGGCTCGCCGAGTACACGAGCGCCGCGATGTCGATCTCGTTGCTGTAGAGCACCAGCCGCAGCATCGAATTGAGGTCATCGAGCTCCGGATCCGTCGTCACGATGATGCGTGGCTTCGCCCGGCGAGAGTGGGTGCTCACAGGCCCGCCTCCCCGATCTCACGCGCGGCACGTACGGCACGCGGATCCGCGCCGCCCGGCCAGGGCCCGCGCACGATCGTGTATCCGAACGCAACGCCGGTGACGGGGTCGACACATCCGAGGGCGCCCATCGCGCCATCGTGACCGAAGCTCCGAGAGCTGCCGAATGCGAGTTGCTGGCTTGGTTTCTGGAAGATGATCGAATGCGCACGGTCCTGCTGTCCGAGCACTTCATCGAAACCACGTACCTGCTGCTCACCAATGATTGAAACGGTGTCGGCGTCGAGAATCGGAGCCGCGCCGTCGATCCCCGTCACTGCCCCGGCGAGCAACGTTGCGACGCCACGCGCGGTCGTCGTAGCGGATCCGGCCGGATGCCCGAATCGATACGACCTCTCGGATCCCGCGAGGTCCACGTGCTCCCCGGGGCGCGCACCGAAGGCGGCATCACGCAACGGAAAGTGGCCCTGCGACGGGGGACGCTCGCCCAGCGGCGGGATGATCGGCTGCAGCGGCACGAGACGATCGTCCAGCTCGCGCGGCAGGCCGAGATAGAAGTCCGCGCTCGTGGGTCGCCGCAGCTCTGCCTCGTAGAACTCGTGGATCGTCCGGCCGTCGGTGCGCTGCACAGCAGCGTCGACGAGGTTGCCGATGGTGATCGCGTGATACCCGAATGCTGATCCCGGACGCCAGTACGGTCGCGACTCTGCAAGCCGATCGGCGCCGCGGTGATTGTCGAGCAGTTCGTCCCACGAGAGGTTGGGCTCGGTGTCGGGGAGTCCCGCCTGGTGCGAGAAAAGCTGACGCCCGGTGACATGCTCTTTGCCATGGGTCGCGAACTCCGGCCACCATTCGGCGACGCGCGCGTCAAGATCCAGAAGACCCCGCTGAACGAGCAATCCGATCACGAGACCCGCCGTGTTCTTCGACGTCGAGTACGGCACGGTGAGCGAGTCGGCTGCCATGTCCGGGCCACCATGCACGTCGAGCACGAGGCGGCCAGCGACGTAAGCGGCCATCTGAAACGACAGGTTCGGATCCGCTGCGAGATGGCCTTCGAACCGCTCGACGATATGCGCGAGCCGCTCGTCGGCGGTGCCCTTCAGCGTGCCATCGTGGGTCGCCATCATGAGTGCTCCTCTTCTTGTGACATCACGAATGCGTGACGCTCCGCACGCCGCTTCGCTTGCGCGGCAGGATTCGGGACGGGGGACGCCAGCAGGAGGCGCTGTGTGTACGGATGGTCCGGTTCCGTCGTCACTTTGTCGACATCACCCTGTTCGACGATCTCACCGCGGTACACGACGGCCACGCGATGACTGATATGGCGGATCACACTGAGGTCGTGCGATACGAACAGGTAGGCGACGCCCGTACGCTCCTGGATCTCGATGAACAGATCGAGGACGCGCTGCTGGGTGGTGAGATCGAGGGCCGACACGGGTTCGTCGCACACGATCAGCTTCGGTTCAAGCGCGAGCGCCCGTGCGATCGCGATGCGTTGTCGCTGACCGCCGGAGAACTCCTTCGGGAGGCGCCCCGCGGCATCTGATGGCATACCGACGCGATCCAGAAGGTCCGTGATCCGCTTCGTCGCTCGGGCACCCTCAACACCGGCTTGCTTGAGCGGCTCGCTGAGGATATCGCCGACGGTCAGCGACGGGTTCAAGGATGTGTAAGGATCCTGGAACACCACCTGGATATCGCTGCTGAGGCTGCGCCGCTCCCGTCGCGTCAGGTCGGCGATGTTCCGTCCGGCGTACATGATGGTCCCGCCGGTGATGGGTGCCAGCCCCAGCACGGCGCGACCGAGCGTCGACTTCCCCGACCCCGACTCACCGACGATCCCCAGTGTCTCGCCGTGTTCCACGGCGAGGGAGACACCGTTGAGGGCGCGAAACGGCGGTTTCCGCCAGCCGCGGACGGGAAATTCGACGACGAGGTCGTCGACGCGCAGCAGATCGCGGGTCATCAGACGCCCTCCCTTTCGCGCTGACGGCGGGATTTGCCGCCCTCGAGCGATGCCCCGAGCAGTGCCCGCGTGTAATCGTGTCGGGGCGCTTCGAAGAGAGCTTCCACGGTCTGACGTTCTACGATCGCGCCCCATTGCATGACGTACACCTCGTCGCAGATGTCTGCCACGACGCCGAAGTCGTGGGTGACGATCAGAAGCCCCATACCGCGCTCCTGCTGCAGGCCGCGCAGAAGATCGAGGATCTCCGCTTGAATCGTGACATCGAGCGCCGTCGTCGGTTCGTCGGCGATCAACATTCGCGGCTCGCAGGAGACAGCCCCTGCGATCAGCACGCGCTGCGCCATCCCACCCGAGATCTGGTGTGGATAGGACGCCATGACACGTTCCGGCT
Source organism: Candidatus Agrococcus pullicola (assembly GCA_019115685.1). Classification (GTDB taxonomy): domain Bacteria; phylum Actinomycetota; class Actinomycetes; order Actinomycetales; family Microbacteriaceae; genus Agrococcus; species Agrococcus pullicola. The sequence continues at coordinate 328 of DXDC01000385.1, read as the reverse complement.
GAGAGATCCCGACGCGTTCGAGGAGGGCGGTGGCGTGTGACGACGCTTCACGCCTGCTGACCTTCATATGGCGCCGAATCGGCTCGATCAGCTGGTTCCCGATGGTGAACGCGGGATCGAGGTTGCTCATCGGCTCCTGGGGAATGTACCCGATCTCGCCACCGAGCATGCGCAATCGCTGTTTGCTCGTCACCGCCTCGCCGTCGACCGCGATGGATCCAGCTGTGATGCGCCCACCCTCCGAAAGCAGACCGAGCGTTGCCAGGGCCGTTTGCGTCTTTCCCGAGCCGGACTCGCCCACAAGACCGACGACGGATCCTGCGTTCAA
>DXDC01000384.1 GCA_019115685.1 Candidatus Agrococcus pullicola | reverse complement strand
ATCGCGATTTCGCGTGGTGTTCGTCTGTACCGGCAACATTTGCCGATCGCCCATGGCGGAGGCCGTGACGAAGCAGATCGCCGCACGCTCAGGGCTGGCCGATCGCATCACGATCGAAAGTGCCGGGATTGACGACTTCCACGTCGGGGAAACCGCGGATCCGCGTACCGAGCGGGCGCTGCGGGCCGCCGGGTACGATCTCGGCGAGCACAGAGCGAAGCAGTTCCAGCCGGACTGGCTCGAGCTGTTCGATCTCGTCGTCGCGCTCGACAAGGGGCAGAAGCGGGCGCTGAAGGCGATGGCGCCGCAGAACCTCCGCTCGAGAGTGAAACTGCTGATGCGCTTCGACCCGGATGCCGAGGTGCGAGACGTCCCGGACCCGTACTATTCCGATGAGCCCTTTTTCACCGAGGTGCTGCAGCAGATCGAATCGGCGTGCGAGAAACTCTTCAGCCAGATCGAGCCAGCGCTGCGCTCACCGAGTTCGGCACCCCGGCCATCCGAGACACAAGACCTGGAGCGTTCATGACCTTTCCCCCGCAGCCCGTTTCGCCCCTTGACGGCCGGTACTCTTCGCAGATCGGGCCGATCGGCGACCACCTCTCCGAGGCGGGCCTCAACAGGGCGCGGGTGCACGTCGAGGTCGAGTGGCTGCTGTTCTGCGCAAGCCACGGACTGTTCGGTACCCGGGAGGTGTCGGAAACGGATGCGCGGCACCTGCGCGACTGGGCCGCAAACTTCGGTCAGGCCGAAATCGACTGGCTGGCCGAGAAGGAACGCGTCACGCGTCACGATGTGAAGGCCGTCGAGTATCTCGTCCGCGAGCGCCTGAGCGAGCAGGGCCTCGATGCGCTGTCGGAGGCGGTGCACATCGCCTGCACCAGCGAGGACATCAACAATCTCTCGTACGCTCTGACGATTCAGGCTGCGGTGCGGGATGTGTGGCTGCCGAAGTTCGACGGCGTGATCGCGCAGCTGCGAGCACTGGCCGAGGAGCACCGCGAGCAACCGATGCTGTCGCACACGCACGGGCAGCCGGCGACGCCGACGACGCTGGGCAAGGAGTTCGCGGTGTTCGCCTGGCGGCTGAGCCGTCAGCGCGACCGTGTTGCGAGCGTCGAGCCCCTCGGCAAGTTCGCGGGCGCGACCGCAACGTTCTCGGCGCACGAGATCGCGCATCCGGCAGCCGACTGGCCGACGCTCGCGAGCGAGTTCGTCGCAGGGCTCGGGCTCACTTGGAATCCGCTGACGACCCAGATCGAGTCGCACGACTGGCAGGCCGAACTGTTCGCGGGTGTTTCGCACGCGGGGCGCATCCTGCACAATCTCGCCACGGATGTCTGGACGTACATCTCGATGGGGTACTTCACGCAGATCCCAGTGGCGGGCGCGACGGGTTCGTCGACGATGCCGCACAAGATCAATCCGATCCGCTTCGAGAATGCCGAAGCGAACCTCGAACTCGCGAGCGCCGTCCTCGATTCTTTGGCCTCGACCCTCGTGACGAGCCGACTGCAACGCGACCTCACCGACTCGTCGGCGCAGCGCAACATCGGTGTCGGCTTCGGCCACTCGATGCTCGCACTCGACAACCTCTCGAAGGGCCTCGGCGAGTTCAGCGTGAGCGCGGATTCGCTGCAGGCCGACCTCGACGGCAACTGGGAGGTGCTGGCCGAGGCGATTCAGACGGTCATCCGCGCCGAGGTGCTGGCGGGTCGGTCGAGCATCACCGACCCGTACGCGCTGCTGAAGGACCTCACGCGCGGGCAGCGCGTCGACCGGGATGCGCTGGTCGAGTTCGTCGACGCCCTCGACATCGGCGAGGATGCGAAGGCGCGGCTTCGCGAACTGCGCCCGGAGACCTACACGGGTCTCGCGAGCGATCTCGTCGACCGCTTGCCGTAAGCGCGAGGGGAGTTCTCCCCATGACGTATCCAGCTTCTTTCCCCTACGTTTGTCTTTGAGATAAAAGGGGAGGGTTCGATGGCCATCAATTTGCCCGGCGAGTTGTCATGGGTGTTGAACATGCTGGGCTACGACTGGCCCGAGATCGACGAGGACGAGCTGCGAATCGCCGCCGGCTACGTTCGAGACTTCGAAGCCGATTTGGAGGCGCTGCTCCAGAAGGTCGATGACGAGGTCAACGAAGGACTCGGCAGAGCACTCGAGACCGGTGCCGGCAAGAGCATGATGGACGCGTGGTCCGACAACCGCAACGACAACATGAACAAGCTCTTGTCGTTGCTCGGACCCGGTGCGGAGGGCATGGAGATTCTTTCCGACGCCATCGAAGCGTTAAAACTCAAGGTCATCGCCGAGTTAGTGATCACCGCGGCGCAGATTGCAGCCGCCATCGCCACCGCGGCGTTCACTTTCGGCCTCAGCGCCGCCGCGAACGTCGCCATTATCGCGGCTCGTAAAAAGGTGCTGACGTTCATCGTGAATGTGGCGATCGAGCGCATCATCATCACCGTCATGACGATCTTCGAAGAGGAGATCGCCTCCGGTGCCGCCACCCTTATCGGTCGCATCCTTGACGCACCTGTCACCAAGGGCTTCGCCGGAGACCCCGGCTCGTACAAGGCTGATCTCGCGGCGCTCGAACAGGTCACAGCCGACATGGACGCCACCGCCGATGACTTCGAGAGCATCTCCGAGGACTTCGGCAGCAAGATGAATTCGCTCGAGATATTTACGGGAATTTAGCAATGGCCGGGATCACGCAAGCAATCAAGACGAGTACCAAGACCGCGGGCAAGACCATGGTCAAGACCGTGAGCGATGCAGGGTCCGCTATAGCTACATCTGCACGCAGAACTTCGGCCAAAGGCAAGAACGCTCACAGTAAGACGAAGGAATGGGATGCTTCGCAGAATCCCAGAGCACCGAAACCCGATAAGCCAAACACGAAGGACGTTGACCCGGCTTTCCAGGCCAGAGTCGATCATGCCCGAACGGCGAGCAAGCGCCTCGAGGACATGAAGAAGAACGGCGAACCGAACTGGGGCAGGCTGACCGAAAAGCACCACGGGCCTAAGCCTGATGGAATGGAGAGGCCGCACGGTCACCACATCGTGTTCAAGAACGGCAACGGCCCCCGACAAAGAGCATTGCTGGAAAGGTCCAAAGAAATCCTCGAACGGAATGGCATCGATTGGCTCGAAGGTGGCGAGAATCTCATCTGGGCACCCAATACCAGCGGGCAACACACGTTAACCAATGTGCAAAGAGTGCTGGATATGCTCGAGGCAGCAGACGCCAAAGGACCCGGAGCAGTCGCCGACGCGCTACGAGACGCCGGACGTGGAATATTCAGCGGCAAGCCCTAGAGTAGAGGCCGCGTTCTAACACGCTGTACGCGTCGGGAGTAACTGGGATACTAAGGGCATGACCTTACACGACACATTCGTTCAGGAATTCGAAACGGCATTCGTCCTGCTGACCAAGGGCTACGCCCCCGAGGAGATCGCCGGCCTCGGTGTGCACTCTGACACAGACGCGTCGGGTTTGGTCTTCGCCGCGCATTCAAAAAGTGACGAGTTGGAGCAGCTCGCTGCGTATCCCGAGTTCCCAAGCGACGCGATATGGAGCATCGGCGATTGGGACATCCACCTTGCTCAGGAAGATTCCCGGTCCGGTCCGCAAGATCATGTCAATGACGCGCTCGATCGAGCGGCCGCCGATCTTGGCGACGATATTCACGCCCTCCGTGCTCTCGTTTGGGGCTCCATTGTGGACGCAATGGCAACATTGCACCAGCGCGGATTCTTCGACCAGTGGCCCGAGTCCGTCCGAGCGTTCATGGTCATGGACGGAAGCCTCGACGGTCACGAGGTCTACGCGTGGCATACCCGCTTCAATGGCGAAGAGAAGCTTTCCAAGCTGCCAACCTTTCTAGAGATCGAAGGCGACCGCGTCTAAAATTTTGACCCCGTTTCCCACGGGGTCCAGTCGACTGAGGCGTAAAGAATGCGACAGATGGATCGGAACGAGTTGGCGAACGTATCCCGCAGAATTGGATCCCTTACGCTTACTGCCACTGCACATCGGGAGGTCATCGCATCGGTTGAAGACATCTTCGATCTGCTGGAAAAGGATTCGGATAACTTGGGGGATGGCTATTCGTTCTGGTATGGATGGGGGCCCTATTTCGTCACGGCCAGGGGGAAATCGCTGGTCGTTGAAGCACCGGACTACGATTCTTTTCCACTGACCGGTCCTATCGAAGATCTCACTACACCACTGCGATTGATCAGAAAACAGGCGGAGTTCGCGCGATCGACGGGCCTGCAGGCGGTTGAGATCGACTTCCAGGACACCATTCTCACAACGCCCGGTGTTGACGACACTGCAGACTTGCTGTTGACCTGGGTTGAGGATCCGGAGGACACGACGCTGGTGCGATGCGTTCACCGATACTCGGACGAAACTAGAGATTTACGAACATACGAGTCTTTACCCCTGTGGCGCGGCGTTCAGCTCATACCTTCCCTGGGTCCTGCGCTTATCTTGCAACCGGGGTATACCGCCAACCTGGGCACAGACGGCGTCACCAAGTTGTCCGATGACGAAAGTGGCGAAGTCGTCTGGCGATTGCATCCCTGACGACGCCGTACCCCGCTCCGGACCAGCTCATCGACGGGCTACCGCTGACCACCTCGAGTCGAGAAGATATCCCTGAGCACCTTGGCGCGCCCATTCGCTCCGCAGACGGCGCACTCTCCATGGTGACGGCGCTAGCGGAGGTCCCGGGCCTGTAGCCTGCGACCTCGCATCAGGAGCGGTGATACGCTGCGAACTTGCCCATTGGTCCCTCGACCACGGTCACGGGGGTGCGGAACACCCGTGTGAGCACGTCATCGCAGATGATCTGATCCGGGTCGCCGTGCACCGCCACTTTGCCGTCCTCCATTGCGATGATGTAGTCGCTGTAGGCGGATGCGAAGTTGATGTCGTGCAGCACGATCACGATCGTGCGACCCAGCTCGTCAGCGGCCCTGCGAAGCTGCTGCATCATCTGCACCGAATGCTGCGCATCCAGGTTGTTCAGCGGTTCGTCCAGCAGCAGGTACTCGGTGTCCTGCGCGAGTACCATCGCCACGTAAGCGCGCTGCCGTTGGCCACCGGAGAGTTGGTCGAGGAATCGTTGTTCGAGGGCGGTCAGATTCAGGAAGTCGATCGCCTCGGAGATCTTGTCCTCATCGTGCTGCGTCAGGCGTCCGCCGCTGTACGGGTAGCGCCCGAATCCGACCAGCTGTCGTACTGTCAGCCGCGTCACGAAGTGGTTCTCCTGCCGCAGAATCGACACGGTTTTCGCAACCCGCTTCGACGGTGTCGAATGCACATCCAGTCCGCCGACCTCGACGGTTCCCTCATCGGGAGCAACCAGTCGCCCCATCATCGTCAGCATCGTCGATTTTCCGGCACCGTTGGGCCCGACGAGGGCGATGACACCCCCGGCGGGCAGCTCGATGGAGACCGGACCGATCTCGACATCATTGCTGTATCGCTTCACGACGTTGGTCAGTCGGATCACAAGCGGCCCTTTCTCAAGATGACGATCAGGAAGACGAGCCCCCCGATGAGTTCGACGATGATGGTTACCGCATCGACCGCGGTCAGTACGTGGCGAAGCAGAAAATACGCTCCCGACAGAATGACATAACCGAGCAACCAGGCGACCGGCAAAATTCGACGGTGATCGTATGTGTCCGTCACGGAATAAGCGAGCGTTGCGATCAAAAAGCCCAAGAAGGTCATGGGGCCGACAAGGGATGTGCTCATGGCCATCAGAATCGCCACCAGCGTCAGCATGAGCATGAGTTGCCGCTTGTGCTGCATACCCAGGTTCGTGGCGATGTCCGCCCCGAGGGCGATGACGTTGAGGCGACGGGCCAGCAGCCAGATCGTCACCCCGGTCACCGCGCACACCGGGATGACGAACCACAGGAAGTCGGTTTCCGCGTTGCCGACATTGCCGAACAGCCGCGCTCGCAGGATGTCGAACTCGTTAGGGTTGAGCATCCGTTGCATGAAGGTCGAGAGCGCCCCCAACCCGGTACCGATGACGATGCCGACCAACAGCATGACGTGCAGATTGCCGAGTCGGCCCGACAGCAACCACGAATAGAGCAGCACGGCGAACAGCACCATCATCGTCACCTGCAGCAGGAACTGACCGAACTCGCCGAAGTGCACGAGGCCGGAGGCGCCGAAGAAGTACACGATCGCTGTTTGCACCAGCACATAGAGCGACTCGAAGCCCATGATCGAAGGCGTCAGGATGCGGTTGTTCGTGACGGTCTGGAAAGTGACGGTCGCGAGCGCCTGACAGAAGGTGACCAGCGCCATCACGATAATCGACGTCAAGCGCATCTTCGATACCCGCCACCAGCGTTCGCTGAAGAGTTCGAACTGGTTGTTCCACGACATCACGAGCAACGTGACCGCGATCGCGGCGAGCACGAGCGACACGAGCACCGCGTAGTAGCGAACCCTGTGCGTATTACTCGTGAACGGACCGACGCTCCGTTCTTCGACGGTGTCGCTAGCGGACATCCGACCTCCTCGTGCGCAGCAGCAGGAAGATGAAGACCGCTGCGCCGACCGCGCCGAGCACGAGCGATACGGGCACCTCGAACGGCATGATGACAACCCGCCCGATGAGATCGCAGACCGTGACGACCCAGATTCCCGTGAGGAACACCCACGGGATGTTCGTGCGCAGGTTGTCTCCCCGCACGAGCGATACGATGTTCGGCACGATCAGCCCGAGGAACGGCAGTGCTCCGATCACCACCGTCACAACGCCCGTGACAATCGCGACGAGACCGACGCCGAGCAGCACTATGCGCTCGTAGTTCAGCCCGACGTTCGTCGCTACCTCCTTGCCGAGCCCCGCGACGGTGAACCGATCCGCGATCACGACGACGATCACGGCGACGACCAGGACGATCCAGAGCGGCTCGTACCTGCCGACTTCAACACCCGTGAAACGGCCGGCGAACCAGCTGCCGAGCGTCTGCAGCAGGTCGAACTGCAGGGCGATGAAGGTCGAGATCGCGCTGATCACGGCGCCGAACATGATGCCGACGATCGGCACGATCAGGGAAGACTTCAGCGTGACCCTGCGCAGGAAGGCGAAGAAGATGAGTGTGCCGACGAACGCGAAGACGATCGCGACGACCATGCGGGTGAAGATGTCGGGGGCCGGCAGCACGATGTAGGTGAGCAGCAACCCGAGGCCCGCCCACTCCGTTGTTCCAACCGTCGTCGGCTCGACGAAGCGATTCTGCGTCATCAGCTGCATGATGAGGCCGGCCATCGCCATACTGGCTCCGGCGAGCACGAGGGCGGATGTGCGCGGAATCCGCGTGATCCAGGTGAATTCGTGCCCGCGGCCGACCGTATCGGTGATATCCGCAACGCCCGTGAATACGGACACCGCCAACAGGCCGAGCGTGAGCACGATGCCTACCGTCAATGGCCACGCCTTACGTACTGGGGACGTTGGTTTTTCCGGTCGCCGATGCCGTAGCGCGTCGATGTTGGTCACGCGCCGGGGCGGTGTCGGTGATGCCATGGATTTCCTCGTGAGCCTGAACGTGCGTCACCGCCGCGACCCGGTCGAGGTCGCGGCGGCAACGTCTAGTTCGCCACTGCGTTACTGATCGCCGAATGCTGCGGCGAGCTCCTCCAGCACAGTCGTGTACGCGATGATGTCCTCCGTCCGGTAGTAATCGGCGGGCATAACGTAGATGGCCTCGTCCTGCACGGCCGGAACATTCGTCAGCGACGGCGAAGTCGTGATGAGCTCGAACGCCGGCGTCGCCTCACCGTCATCGAACGCTGCCTCGCGGTCGAGCACGAGGAAGAAGTCCGCCTCGGCCTCCGCGATCGCTTCGATCGAGATGTCGTCTCCCTGATCGAAGCTCGAACCTTCGGCATCAAGCGCTGGTGTGAGCTCGAGCAGGTCGAAGAAGATACTGGCTCCACGGCCATCGGTCGGCGACGAATAGCGGATCTCGTTGCCGCTCGTGATCAGACCCATGACGGTCGTCTCGGGATCATAAGCATTCCTGGCTTCATCGACGGCCGCATGGAAGTCGTCGACAAGTGCCTCCGCTTCGTCCTCCTTGCCGAAGATCTCGCCGAGCAGCGTCACACTCCGAATCAGGTATTCGTCAGTGCTGATCTCGTCGTCTTCGGGAACGTTCATGTCGACGAATGCCGCATCGGGTGCGGCATTCTGCATATCATCCGCGTGGTCGGTGAAGCGGTAGCCATTGAGAACGAGATCCGGATCAGCGGCTACAACCTGCTCGAAGTCGGGCTCGCCGTGCGTGCCGATGTCGAGAATCGACTCGTCCGATTCCATGGGGTTGTTCTCCGTCATGAGCGATCGCGGTGCCGCGGTCGGCTGAACTCCCCAGTCGGCGACGATCTGGAACACGCGGTTGTCGGTGACGACGACGCTGTCAGCGCTCTCGATCGTGACTTCGTTGCCGGCCATGTCGGTAACCGTAATCGGATACTCGACGCTCGCTTCACTGGAACTGTCGTCCTGCTGATCCTCTGCGGGAGCGTCGTCATTCGTCGAGCATCCGGTCACGGCTACTGCCATAACCGCGATCCCTGCCAGAGCCGTCATGCCTCGGCGTTTCAGTGTGGCCATCTCTGTTGTGTTCTCCTCGTGCGGGGGACCCGAAGCTGATCGGGTTTAAGGTAAGGCTTACCTAACTAGATCAACTGTAGGCGAATGCGCTGCGACTGTCGACCCGACCGTAAGACGAAAATCCGACAGACCGCGTCAGCTATCGGAATCACCCTTCGCGACGGGACGACCCGACCGCTCAGCTCCCCACTCGGCCCACGAACCGTCGTACACGGACACATGCTTATGCCCCGCGAGTGTTGCCGCGAGCGCAATGACGCAGGCGGTGACACCCGAGCCACAGGATGCGGTGAGCGGCTGCTCCGGTTCGTCGACGTGAGCCTGGATGCGCTCCCGCAGCTCTGCGACGGGCAGCATTCTTCCGCCGTCCTGCAACGAGGCGTAGTGCATCGACCGGGAGCCGGGTATGTGGCCGGCCCGGACCCCCGGGCGCGGATCGTCCTCGTCGCCCGAGAAGCGCTCGGGAGAACGCGCATCCAACACGGGGTCCGCCGCCTCTACTCTGCGCTCGACCCAGTTCGCGTTCCGGAAGCGGGACACCTCCCAGCACACTTCGACATCGCCCTCGCGGCCGAGGTCGTCGGCGACCGGCGTGAGTGATCCGCCGGCTTCGCGCCAAGCGGGAAGCCCGCCATCGAGCACCGCCGCCTTGATGTCTGCCGACCGCAGCATCCACCAGGCTCGAGCCGAGGAGAAAATGCCGTCCGCATCGTAGGCGACGACCCGATCTCCGCGGCGGATGCCGAGCTTGCGCAACTCGCGTTCGAAACGACCGGGCGGGAGCATGCTCCGCATGCCGTCCTCCCGGCGGGAAAACGCCCCGTCGATATCGAAGCGAACAGCACCGGGAATGCCGAGTTCCTGCCCGCGCGCGTCCATGACGCTCGCATCCACCACGACGAGATTCGGATCATCGAGATGCTTCACCAGCCAGTCGACGCTCACCAGATGCTTCATTGTCGGCCCCTCCTACCGCGGATTTCTCGGAAACGAAGTAATGATCTTGTCGCTCGTGAGCCCGACTCCCACGACGATTTCCCACTGCTGTTCGACGTCACCGGACTCCCCGACGTACTCGAGCAGCACGATGAAGTTCGCGATGTCCTCCCGGTACAGCACGACATCCGATGGGCGCTCCAGCGCGCGATCGATCACGAACCACGCGACGTCTTCCCAACTGGAATCGACCAACTCGGCGATCTCGCCGAAGTCATCTGTATGCCCGTCGGCGATGTGCCGCCAGCCGGCTCCGTCTGCATGACCGCATGTCATGAGTGCCTCACCGGGCGCCAAGTTCAGCTCGGCAGCATCGGCACGGTCGAAACGCTCCAGCACCTCTTCACCGGGCAATCCGTTGCAGACGGACTGGTCCTCGACATCGTGCTGCACAGGATCGAAGATGAGTTCGTTGGCGACCAGATACGAGCCATCTGGAACGCTGCCGGCCGTGTCGTCGGCGAGTGCACCGCAACCCGTCAGCAGCAGCACGGATGCCGCCGCCACAAGGGTCTTACGAAGCGTTGTCGTCACCGTCCGCTTTCTCGGCCCGTTTCGCGGCCTCGAGGTTCTTCTTGTCGATGTCCTTGTTGACGG
>DXDC01000043.1 GCA_019115685.1 Candidatus Agrococcus pullicola | reverse complement strand
AGTTGTCGTCGCGGTTGGACAGGATCCGGAGTTCTGAGCGCGTAGCCGTTTGCGCGGAAGCGGATTGCTCAGTGTTCGTAGTCTGCGGTCACGATGCGGTTTGCTCCGTCGAGGGCGATGGTGCCGCCATGTGGGACGATCCACTGCGGGCGGGTGTGTCCGAATGGCACCCCGACACAGATCACAGCATTGGGGTTGTATGTGGTGACCTGCTCGATGATCGCGTCCCGTTGTGCCTTGCGCAGGCGTGCTCGTTCTAGCGCAGGCGGCACGGGTGAGTGCAGGTCGCTGACCGGTGGCCGGGCGACGAGCACACCGGCAACAGAGGTGAGGGTCCCGCGCTCGCCCAGGGCGCGCACCCAACGCTTGACCTCGTCTGCGGGCGGTGTCTCCTCACTGGTTTCCAACATGAGGATCGCACCGTCCAGGTCGGCGTTGTCAGGCATTCGTCCAGCGATGGCGATCTGGTCGATGACTTCGATGCAACCGCCCCAGGTGGGACCTGACACGGCCTTGTCTGGCCCACCCCAGGTCCACGGTTCAGTGGTCTCGCGGTTGCCGAACTCCGTCAAGGACCGAGGATCGTCCCACGGCCATCCGAAGTCCTCAGACTCGCCGGGTTCGGAGAGATCAAGGGTGCCGCCGTCGAGCAGGGCCGCCCGCAGCGATCGCACATGGATGTCATCGAGGTGCGGGCCGGGCCCAAGGTGTACCTGGGTCGAACCGCCGTAGAAGCTTGGCACGCCGAGGTTCCACAGCAGGTTGTGCAGGTTCGTGTTGTCGCTGTATCCGAGGAATGGCTTCGGGTTCGCTGCGAGCACGGCGGTATCGATGTGCGGGATGACGGTCAGTTGGTCGTCGCCGCCGATCGTGGCAAGTACGGCTTTGATGCTCGGGTCCGCGAACGCCGCGGTGACGTCGGCGGCACGTGCCTCCGCGCTTGCGCCGAGCTGCCGCGTAGTTGGGTACTCAACCGGGATCAGGCCCGTGGCTTCGGTCAACCGTCGCATCGCTTGCTCGTGCAGCGTGAGCGAGACCGCTGGCGCGGCGAACGCTGGAGAAATCACTGCAACCCGATCACCTGGACGAGCTTTGGGAGTTGTCTCAAACGACTTCGGAGCCATACACCCATTAGAGCAGAAGCCCGCAGCGCGCAAATCGATCGGTCAGCCTGCCGGAGCTGCCCGTCGTTTGCTGACTTCTCGTAGCGCTGGGTAGTCGCCGCGGGTGCTGCCTGAGAGGCGGGCGTAGTTCTCGAAGGTTGCGACGCTGAAGTCGAGCATGTCGGCGAGGACTTTGGCTGGGACCGCGCCTGCGAGGCGGAATCGTGCGGTGCTTTGCAATTCGGAGATGGTAACGCCGAGCGGGCGGAGTCGCCGGTTGAGATACTGCGGGTCACGCGGCTGGCCGGGTCGAAGGCCGGGGAACAGCCAGGCATTGGGCGGTGCCTCCGAGAGGAGATCGAGTTGTTCTCGCGCGAGCACGGCGATCGGATCGGGGAGCGCGAGTGGGCGGTCCCCGATGAGGAGGTCGAGGGCAGCGTCTTGGTCGCGGAGCTGGTCGCGGCGCAGGATGAGAACCTTGCTGGCTGGGAGACCGTAGACCGCTATCAGTAGCGCCGCGAGACGTGCGTCGAGCGCGATCGTTTGATCCGTGGCAAGGACGCGAATGACGTGTTCGAGGTGCTCTTCGGACGTGCTGATCGTGGGAACTTGGCGAGGGAGCATCGAGATGTCGAGGTCGGGCGTGATATCTCGTTCGGCTGCCCAAGCCAGGAACTGCGGGAGCCAGCGGCGGGCGGTGCGGAGGGTGGTGAACTCCTCAATCTGTGCCTGAGTGAGCGCGCGCAGGGGTGTCTGCTGTTCCTCTGCCCAGGCGAGGAAGGCGACCAGGCCGCGCAGGGATGCTTTGACGTGCCGAGCTGCGCCCGCGGAGGTGTCGCCGGAACTATCGCGACTGGCCCTGCGGAGTAGCACCCAACGCGTGTATGTGCGTAGCATCTGGTGGTGCTCGGCCGGGGCTTCGTTGATGGTCTGCGTCGCCCAGGCCATCAGTTGCCTGGTGGCCGCCGCGTCGCGGGGCAGGGCACAGGCGTCGAGGAGCAGCGTCCTCAGGTAGATCAACGGCTTGCTCGGCCGCGGCGTGTCGAGCACCGACTCGATTGGTGTTCGGCCGGATGCGATCTCGCGCAGCAGCTCCGTGCTCGGCCCCATGCGCAGCCACTTGATGATCTGAGCCGGGCGGGGCTGCGCGGCCAGGTAGTCACGCAGTGCCCGCATCGGGGGAAGGAACTCACCGTCGGGGCCGGTGAGGATGTCGTCGCAGCGGTCGCGGAGGACGCACTTCCCGCAGAGGCGACCGTAGTGGTGCTCTTCGCTGCCGCAGCGGCGGCAGGCGTAGCGGGCAGCCTGCCCGGCGCAGTCCGCGCAGCAGGGGCGCTCGTCGGTGCCGAGGAACGCGAGGATGCGTTTCTGAGCGCATCCAGGGCAGGGTGCCGCGTTGCGGAGAATGCGATTGTGGCAGGCGAAGCAGTGCGGGCCGTGGAGCATGTTCGCGGCGATCTTCTTCTGCTGTCCGCAGGAGACGCAGCGACGCAGGCGCGGCGGCAGGCAGTTCAGGCAGACTCTTCGCCCGTTGATGCGCCCGACGGTGGTGACCGTCTTCCCGCAGTCGTCGCAGGTGAACGTCGGGATGCCGTCGGGGCCGCAGCGCTGGCAGACGCGCTGCCCATCGGCGTTGGTCGCGGTGAGCTTCTTTACTCGCAGGCACTGGGGGCACTCGGCGTAGGCGCGGCGTTGTGAACAGCGGAAGCACTCGCGCTCACCGTGCTCGTTGCGGACCTTGACGACCTTCCTGGTGCGGCATGACGGGCAGAGGGGTAAGCGAATGCCGGTTGCGCCGCCGCGGGCGAGGTTCGCCAGCAGCGCCTGAACGTGTACCGGAGTCTCACCGTCCAACGCGGTGGGATCGAACTGTTCACTGGTCAGCAGACGCAGCACCCCGTTGCGTTGCCGTGAGTCGATGAGCCGTTCTGCCGCGTCAATGATGGTCTGTTCCGGCGCGGTCCCTCCCTTGGCGCTCAACGCCGCCGCAACACGCCGCCCGAACACTCCATCCGGCTGTGGTGTGCCGCGCGGGATCGTGGTCACGGCTTTGGACGCTGGATACGCGCAGGGACGGGTCGTAGATCTCCGATGTCTTCGATCTTCCCGCCCGTCCCCGTCGCCTTCACCGACTGCGTGGCGACTTGCTCAAGGACGAGCAGATCGCTCGGGGTGCAGTCCAGGATCGTGCAGAGCGCGGCGAGGACCTCGACATTGAGCCGTTGCGGGGTCTGCGTGACCAGCCGGAACACCTGTTCGCGGGAGAGCGCGACGCCCTCGGCTTTCAGTGGTTCTAGGAGGTCGGTGGTCTTGAACATGCCCCGCTCGGCCATCAGCGTCCGCAACCGCCAGGTGATCGTCTTCGTCGTCATCAGGTGCTTCCTTCCGGGAAGTAGAACTTGTCGATCGCCGCCGCCAGGACGCGGTTGCGGTAGTCGTCGGTCACCGAGGTGTAGATCGCCGTCGTCGACGCGTAGGCGTGCCCGACCTGGGTCTGCACGAACTGCTCTGCGTAGCCCAGTTCGATCAGATGCGTCACGTACGAATGTCGCAGGCTGTGCAGGGTCAGCTCGCTCGGCAGTCCGGCCTCGTCGCGGAGCTGCGCGAACCGCCGGTCGAGGTAACGGTCACCGACGCGGGTGCCGCGCTCGGTCGGCCAGAGCCCCGGATGATTGCCGGGACTGAACTTCTCCCGGACCTGCTCGACGTAGACGCGCAACCCGTCGATCGCCCAGTCGAACTCCGGCAGCGACAACACCGAGCGGCGCTTGGGGATCGACCCTTTCGATGACTTCCCGTGGCGCACGTGCAGCAGCCCGAGCCGACCCCATTGTGGTGTCTTCGCGTTCGTGCGCAGATCGACCACATCCAGCCCCAGCACCTCGCGGCGACGCAGCCCCCACGCATAAGTCGTCTTCAGTAGCTGGGCATCCCGCAGCGCGGCCAGCGCGCCCTTGCGGCCCTGCTGCCGCAGTGTCTCCACGCGGGCGTCCGCGACGGCGAACAGTGCGTCCAGTTCGTCGTAGTCCAGCGGCCGCCGACCCGGCGTGCCCTCGAAGTCGACGGTGTGCGCGACCGTGTTCCACTCGAAGCACACCTGCGTCGGCACCGAACCGAACCGAGACCGACACTCTGCGACCCAGCCATAGCGCTGGTCGGTGATGAAGTCGCAGAACGCGCGCAACGTCAGGTGATAGATCCGTACCGTCGAGCGCGACAACGGTCGCGGGCCGCTGAACAGGCTCGTCGTGAAGTCCTCGACATCGCCAGGCAGCCACTCCCACGGATACGACCCCGCGAACCGCTGGAACCGCTCCACCTGCCAGCGGCGCATCTGAATGGTCTGCTTGGCCAGGCCGCGACTCGCCTGCTGGCGGGAGTAGCCATCGAGCATGCCGCTGAACACAGCCGCGTCCTCGTGCAATGGCACGACGCCCGGCTGCCGAAGCAGCAGCACCTCAGCATCATCACTCACCCCATCATTATTGCATCTAACGCAACGCTATGATGGAAGACATGATCCATGTTCCAGTCCGATTCGTCACGGAATCGCTCGGAATCGCGCCGCAGACGGCGGCGCGGGAACCTCAACGGCGTCCAATCAGTCGCTACGCTGACAGGGGCAGGGCCAGTCGTAGCCTCCGGGGCCTGGAAACACGCGGAACTGCAGGCTGTTGCATCAGATCGAAAAGTTCTCGGTTTCAGGCGCATCCATTCCGTGAGGGTAACGGCAGAGCGGCAAAGCTCTTTCTCGTGCACGTCGCTGAGCGTTCACCCTTCACCTTGGATTACAAGCGCGTCGAGCCGGCACAGTGGAATGAGCTTTCGGACAAGACCCGGCCGGAGCACGCTCGCTACTTCAAGACGAACCCGGAGCCGATGGTCTCCGTTTTCAAAGAGCTCGCCGTTCCCTCGAGCAAGCACACGAACGATGCC
>DXDC01000383.1 GCA_019115685.1 Candidatus Agrococcus pullicola | reverse complement strand
TGTTCCGTTCGTCGAAGTTCGGAAACATCGCCGGTTGTATCGTTCGTTCGGGCACCATCACGAGGAACTCGAAGGCACGTGTCATCCGCGAGGGTGTCGTGCTGGCAGATGGCCTCGCGATCGAGTCGCTGCGTCGATTCAAGGACGACGTCACCGAAGTCCGCACGGACTTCGAATGCGGTATCGGCCTCGGCAAGTACAACGACATCCGCATCGGCGATGAGATCGAGACCATCGAGATGGTCGAGAAGCCACGCGGCTAGTCTCAGGAGGAATCCATGAATGAGAACCCGAGAGCACGGAGGATCGCGGATACGGTCCGTCAGATCACCGTGAACGCATTGCGGAATGAGGTGAAGGACCCACGCCTGGGGTTCGTCACCGTCACCGACGTGCGGGTAACCGGGGATCTGCAGCACGCCACGATCTTCTACACCGTGCTCGGTACGGAGGAGGAGGTCGCCGATACGGGTGTTGCGCTCGAGAGCGCGAAGGGCATCGTCCGTCGCGAACTCGGCCGCGGGCTGTCGTTGCGGCTCACCCCTTCCATCGAGTTTCAGCTCGACGCCGTTCCCGAGAACGCGGCCTCCATCGAGCACCTGCTCGATGAGGCCCGTCAGCGGGATGCGGAAACCCGTCAGGGAGCTGCCGCTGCGGAGTATGCGGCCGGTAAAGACGCATACCGGGAGCCTCGCGAAGAAGACTGAAGCGCTTCAATACGGTAGACGGAGCTCGTCGTCCTCCTGGACGGCGAGCCCGTCTTGCTTCAGGCTTTCTATCGCCCGCTTTCGCTGTGCGTCCTCGGGCCACACGAGCACGAAATCCGTCACGGGGATGGGCATGTCCGACTCCCGCAGCGCGCGCAGAATGCGGCCCCGCGCTTGACGGTCGCTGCCTTCGAATCGTGCCTGCTTCGGTGCCCGCTTGCCTAGGAACGCTGGCTTGCCGGCAGCCACCCAGGCACACTGTGCTTTCAACGGGCATTCGTCGCACTTCGGAGCCCGAGCCGTGCAGACCAGTGCTCCCAGTTCCATGAGCGCGATGGAGACGAGCGCGGCATCCTCTCTCTGCTCCGGCAGCAACGACTCGACCTCGGCAAGATCGCGCTTCGCGGCGGGCCCCGCATCTCCCTGCCCGTGCAGGGCCCTTGCGATGACTCGGCGCACGTTCGTGTCCACGACCGGGTGCCGGTCGCCGAAGTGGAAGACGGCGACGGCTCGGGCGGTGTAGTCGCCGATGCCGGGCAGCGCGAGTAGTTCGCGCACATCCCTGGGCACGATACCTCCGTGGCGCTCGACGATGGCGACCGCCGTATCCTGCAGCCGCAGCGCGCGCCTCGGGTAGCCGAGCGTGCCCCACTGCCGTAGTACTTCGTGCGTCGGGGCATCGGCGAGTTCACGAGGGCCTGGCCAGCGCTCCAGCCACAGGTCGATCTCGATCGCGACCCTGCTCGCCTGGGTCTGCTGCAGCATGACTTCGCTCACGAGCGTGCCCCAGGCGTCGAACTCCGGCCGTCGCCACGGCAGGTCACGTGCATGCTGCTCGTACCAGGGAGCGAGCCGCGAGAGCAGTGATGACGAGGTGATCACCAATCCAGCCTATTGGCGTCCGGTATGTGTCGCGGCTCATACACTGGGACCATGCCCGATTATGCACTCATGATGCGCGCAGCCGACTGGACCCAGGAACAGCGCACCGTGTACACCGAGATCGCGCAGCGGTTCCTCGCGAGAAATCCGCGCGGTCGCAGGATGCTCGCCGTGGACGGACGGAACGGTGTGGGTAAGTCCCGGCTCGCGGAAGAGCTGCGTGTCGCCTTCGCTCGTGCCGAGGTGACGTCGTTTGCGGCGTCCATGGGGGACTTCTTGAACGTGCGTCGAGTGCGCGAACGGCAGGGACCCGCCTCTGCGCGCGGTTACTACGACGACACGTACAATCTCTCGGAGCTCAAGCGCGCGCTCCTGGAACCGTTCATGATGGGAGGTTCCACATCGTTCGTGCTGAAGTCCTACGACGCCGAGACGGAGTCGTACGTCGAACCGGATTGGGAGTCGTCAGGGCAGAACGCGGTACTCATCGTGGAAGGCGAGTTCCTTGCGCGGCCGGCGCTGCGTGATCTCTGGCACGGATTCTTGCTCGTGGAGGCTGCCGACGACGTGCGTGGACCGCGCCTGCAGGCTCGGGATGGTGCGCATCCGCTCATCTCGCACTCCTCGCACGGGCTCGCGCAGCAGGCTCACGCATACTACGAGGAGGCGGCTGCTCCGTTCGATCGAGCAGACATGCTGCTCGACAACAGCGATTGGCAGCGCCCGATTCTCGTGCGTTGACGGTTCATCGGAGCGGGACGCGCTGTGCCACGTCTTCGGCCGTGAATGGCTGGTCGCGTTCCTCCCGCTCGTGCACGAGCGCGGTGATTGCTGCGTTGACCGGCGCTTCGCGTCCGAGCTTGCGCGCGGCATCCACGACGGCGCCGTTCAGATAGTCGATCTCCGTCGGTTTGCCGCGCACGATGCTCTGCTGCGTCGACCCGAGATTCGGCACGTCGCCCATGACAGCGGCCATTCGGCGGGGGACCATTGCCGCAAACGATAACGGGCCGTGCTCGATGAGTCGCAGCAAGAAGGGCGACAGCCCCTGCAGCGGTCGCAATGTACTTCCCGAGGCTCGCCCGATGCGAATGGTCTCGCGCATGCTCGCGGTGATGATGCGAAGGAGGGAGGGGGTCGCGATCGTGTCCTGCACGCTCTTGTCCACGAGGGCGGGGACGGCGTTGACCATGTTGATGACGAGCTTGGTCCACTGCGCCCCCTCGATGCCGTCTACGAGCGAGACGCCTGGCACCGAACTCTGCAGCAGTTCCGCGAACAGAGGTCCCTCTTGGCCGCCGATGAACAGTTTGCCGGCCGCTGTGACGCTGATTCGTCCTGGCTCGACGAGGTTCGCGGCCGTCGTCGAGATTCCGGCAGCGACGCGTTCGTGGCCCAGAATCGTGGCTGCGCGCCCGTGGCCGTTCAGGCCGTTCTGGATGACGAGAACGGGCCGCTCGGCCGCGATCGGGTTCGCGGCGAGTGCCGTCTCGGTGTCGAGTGTTTTCGTCGTGAGCACCACCGCGTCGACATCCGGTAGCGTTTCCTGCGACCGCACACGTTCGTGCAAATCACCGAAGGCGCCGCTCACGCGTAGCCCGTCGGCACGGATGGCAGCGAGATTCGCGCCGCGTGCCGTTACCGACACCGTATGTCCATGGGCCGCGAGCATAGCTGCGAGGTGGCCGCCGATGGATCCGGCACCTATGATTCCCACGTGCGTCACGGTATTCAGGATACTGCGGGCGGGGCTGTCGGGTGCGCTCGGGTAATCTCGATGCGTGCCCAATGGAATTCTGCTCGTCGACAAACCGTCCGGCGTCACAAGCCACACCGTCGTCGCCATGGCTCGCAGAGCTCTGAAGACGAAGAAGGTGGGTCATGCCGGAACCCTCGACCCGATGGCTACGGGGCTGCTCGTGCTCGGCATCGGCGCATCCACCCGGTTGCTGACCTTCATGGTCGGCGCAGACAAGACCTACGAGGCGACGATCGCGCTGGGTGCGTCCACGGTCACGGACGACGCGGAAGGAGACGTGACGGCAACAGCTGATGCATCCCTGCTCGAAATGGACGCGGTTCGATCGGCGGCCGCGCCTCTGACCGGCGAGATCGAGCAGGTTCCCTCCGCGGTCAGCGCCATCAAGGTCGATGGGAAGCGGGCTTACGCTCGTGTGCGAGGGGGAGAGGACGTCGAACTGAAGGCTCGCACTGTCACGGTCTCACGCTTCGATCTCGCCAACTTCAGGCCGGGCGGGCTTGCGCGCGTAGATGCGACGATCGACTGCTCGAGCGGGACGTACATTCGGGCGCTCGCGCGCGACCTCGGAGCAACCCTCGGCGTAGGAGGGCACCTGACGGCACTGCGACGCACGCACGTCGGAGATTTTCGCGTTGCGGAGGCGGTCGGAACAGACGACATTTCGCCCGACTCGCTTATCGATCCGGTCACGGCAGTCGCGAAATTCCTGCCGGTCGAAGAGCTCACCGCCGAAAACGCGCAGTTGCTTCGCAACGGACGCCGCCCCGACTCCGACATCACGGGGCTCGTGGCAGCCGTCCACGAGGGCACTCTCATCGGCATCGCGAGAGGGCAGGCCGGCAAACTCGTTCCGGTTGCGAACATGCCTGAGAACACACAAGACGAAAAACGGAACAAGGGAAGCGAGAACGCACAGTGATCGCGTGGCTCATGATTACGCAGGCGATCGTGATCGCCGCACTCGGCTTGTTCGTCACGATCGCGGGCATGGCCAAGGTGAAGATGAACGACCTGTTCCTCGCCTTCGCCGCGTTCTCCCTCGTGACGCTTATCGTCCAGATTGTCGCATCCATCGTTGCGCAGGTTTCCGGCAATGGCCCGACAGGCGACCCTTTCGAGTACTGGACCTACCTGGTGTCTTGTGTACTCATCCCGCCCGCGGCCGTGTTCTGGGCACTCATCGACAAGGGACGCTGGGGCGTACTCGCGCTCGGGATCGGCCTACTCGCCGTCGCAGTGATGGTGTATCGAATGCATCAGATCTGGTTCGTGCAGGTCGCGTGAGGAAGCGGGAGTAGACTCTAAAATCTATGGCTGGTTCAGAACGCTCCAGCGGCTTCGGCCGCGCTCTCATCGCCGTATACGCAGTTCTCGCGCTCGCAGCCACCGGGCGGTCGTTTGTGCAGATCGTTCGTGCGTTCGAAGAAGCCCCGCTCGCGTACACGCTCAGCGCGGTATCGGCCCTCGTCTACATCGTGGCCACGGTGGCGCTGTTGCGGAAAGGCGAGGTCTGGAAGCGCATTGCGCAGTTCGCGATCGGTTTCGAACTCGTCGGCGTCATCGTTGTTGGAACACTGTCGCTAGTCGTGCCGCAGCTGTTCGCGCATCCGAGCGTGTGGAGCTGGTTCGGAATGGGGTACCTCTTCGTGCCGCTCGTCCTGCCGGTCGTAGGATTGTGGTGGATTCATAAGGGAAGCCGTAAAGAGGTTGCGCGTGAGGCTTGAAGACGTCCGGAGCGATGTCGACACCGCCGTTTCGGTGGGGAAGTTCGATGGGGTCCACATCGGGCACACGAGTATTCTCCGTTCGCTCGGTGCGCTGGCGACGGATCGCGCACTCGAGACCGTCGCCGTCACCTTCGACCGTAATCCGCTCGAACTCATCAAGCCGGAGGTCGCGCCGAAGCCGATCGCGTCGCTCCAGCAGCAGGACGAATTCCTGCGGGGCGCGGGCGTCGACCGAGTCGTCACGCTCGAGTTCGACCACGAACTGATGAGAACAGAGCCGGAGGACTTCGTCAAAGCGCTGTTCGGTGCGCTGCGCGCGAAGGTGCTGCTGGTCGGGGCGGATTTCACGTTCGGCTCCCGCGGCCGCGGCGATGTTCGCATGCTGGAGCAAGCCGCTCCCGGCTACGGCGCCGAAGTGCACGTCATCGATGACGTGTGCACGCACGACGGACGACGCATTTCATCGACCTGGATCCGCGAGTCGCTCTCGCTCGGTCGTGTCGCGGATGCGGCGGCGATGCTCGGCCGGCTGCACCAGGTGCGAGGCACTGTCGTCAGGGGGCAGCAGCGCGGTCGACAACTGGGATTCCCGACTGCGAACTTGGAGTCACGCCCGCAGGGGTTCATTCCCGCCGACGGCGTGTACGCGGCGTGGGCGAGCATAGCCGGCGAGCGTTTCCCCGCAGCGGTTTCCGTCGGAGACAATCCGACGTTCGACGGTGAAATCGAGCGGGTCGTCGAAGCGCACCTGATCGACGTGGAGCGCGACTGCTACGGCGAGGAGATGACGGTGGAGTTCGTGAAGTTCCTGCGCACGATGCACCGCTTCGAGGGCCTGGACGATCTGATCGAGCAGATGGCAAGAGACGTGCAGGAAACCGCAGAAATTCTGGCGGCTGAGCTGCAGTCCAACGGCTAGCGGCGCAGGCCGGCGAGACGGCTGACGGCCTCGGCGATCGTGTCGTCGCGCTTGCAGAACGCGAAGCGCATGACGGCGCGAAGGTCGCTCCTGTCGATGCTCGCGAACGGTGAGACCGGTACGGAGACGACGCCGACCAGGTGCGGGAGTTCGTAGGCGAGCGAGCGGGCATCCCCGTATCCGAGTTCGACCGTATCGGCGAGAACGAAATAGCCGCTGTCGGGAACGTACGGGGTCATCCCGACGCCCTGAAGTCCTTCGACCAACATGTCCCGCTTGGCGGTGAACGACGCCCGCTGCTGATCGAAGAACTCCTGCGGCAGCCCGAGCCCGGTTGCGATTGCCGGCTGGAGCGGGACGCTGCCGACAAAGGACATGTACTGCTTCACGGCACTGATTTCACCGATCCGTTTCGCGTTGGCCATGATCCAGCCGACTTTCCAGCCGGTGACCGAGAAGGTCTTGCCACCGGATGAAATGGCTATCGACAACTCCGGATCCAGTCCTGCAGCGACCATGGGAACGTGCTTGCCGGAGAATGTGAGCTGCTCGTACACCTCATCGGCGATGACCATGATGCCGTGGCGGTTCGCGATCGTAGCGATCGCCCGCAGTCGCTCTTCCTCGAATACAGCGCCCGTGGGGTTGTGGGGTGTGTTGAGAATGATCGCCTTCGTCCGCGGAGTGATAGCGGCCTCCAGCGCTTGCGGCTCGGGCTGGAATTCCGGGGCGTAGAGCGGTACGGACACCAGCGTGCCTCCCGCCAGAGCGGTGACGGCAAGGTACTCGTCGTAGTACGGCTCGAAAGCGATTACCTCGTCGCCGGGCGCCACGTAGGCCAGCAGCGACGCGGAAATCGCTTCAGTCGCGCCGACGGTCACGAGGATCTCGTTGACGTCGAGATCAATACCGTAGTCACGCTTGCGCTGGTTCCTGATGGCCTCTATCAGCAGCGGGTTGCCACGTGCGGGCCCGTACTGGTTCAACCCCTCGTCGATCGCGCCCTTCGCGGCGCTCAGAACGGCTTCCGGACCGTCGAAATCTGGAAACCCTTGACCGAGGTTGATCGAGCCGGTTTCGGCGGCGAGGCTCGTCATCTCGGCGAAGATCGTGGGCCGAAGAGAGCCGTCAAGGCCCGCGAGACCGGCAGCGTGGGCGAGTCGGAACCAGGGAGCGTCTTCCATGTCACCAGCCTACGATGCGCTTCCGGGGTAGGTCATCGAATCAGCATCGAAGACACATAGTGGGAGGGAGCAATCTGGGCTCATGACTGACCAGCCTTCCGAGCGCGCTGCTCGAAAGAGCACGCAAATCCCCAATCCGCTCGCGGGAGAATTCGGTGCCCGCCTGCCGCATGCCCCGAGTAGTCCCGCATACGCCTACGCCGCGTCCGGGTCTCCTGCGCAGCGTCGTAACTCGAAGGCTCCTGCGGCGTGGGTCATTGCGACGGCGCTTGCGGGCGGCCTCGTGCTCGGGGGAGTCGCGGGTGGCGGGGCCTCGTTGCTGCTTACGAACGTCGACGGCCAGACACAAATCGTTGCGAACGAGTCAGACGGCGGTCACGAAGCGGTTTCATCCTCCGTTGTCGAACGGGTGCAGCAATCCGTCGTCACAGTGAACGTGACGACTGCCAATGCCCATGGGAGCGGCAGCGGTGTCGCGGTTGCTTCCGGCGGTTACATCGTGACCAACAATCACGTGGTTTCGCTCGACGGTCAGGCATCGAATCCCGAGATCACCGTGACGACGGCGGACGGTCAGATCTTGCCGGCGCAGCTGGTGGGAGCAGACGAGGCATCGGACCTGGCGGTGATCAGGATTGATCAGGATCTGCCGGTTCTGCCGTTCACGGACGCGACGCCTTCGGTCGGTGAGCAGACGATCGCTGTCGGCGCTCCGCTCGGGCTCTCGAACAGCGTCACGGAAGGCGTTGTCTCGGCAACGGGTCGGGGCCTCACGATCGGCACCGCGGAGCAGGATGACGAATCTCCCTACCGATTCTGGTCGCAGCAAGGGCCGGAGGAGCCTCAGCAGACCATCGCGGTGCCCGTGCTGCAGACCGATGCCTCGATCAATCCTGGCAATTCCGGCGGGGCACTCGTGAATGCGGACGGTCAATTGGTCGGGGTCAACGTCGCGATCGCCACGACGGGACAGACGGACGCGGATGCATCGTCGGGATCAATCGGCATCGGCTTTGCGATAGAGGGCCAGCTCGTACAGCGCGTCGTGGAGGAGATCATTGCCGACGGAGCCGCTACGCACGGCCAACTGGGCGTTACGGTAAGCGACCAGACGGATGCCG